>CAZDCN010000178.1:0-5329 GCA_964503945.1 uncultured Caldilineales bacterium | reverse complement strand
AACGTGGTTGCCAAAGCCTTTTCGCAAGTGACGCCAATGTTTATTTTCAAAGCAGCCACGGCTCGATGTAGGCTTTCAGGGTTGCGTAGTCCTCGGCCACGGGGAATTGGGGGAATTCGGCTTTGACGTTTTCAGGCGGGCGGAAGAGGAAGCCCTGGTCCGCCTCTTTGAGCATGGTGACGTCGTTGTAGCTGTCGCCCGCGGCCACGATGGTGAAGTTGATGGCCTTGAGCGCGTTCACCGCGGCCCGCTTGCTGTCGGGCATGCGCAGCCTGTAATCGATGATCCGGCCTGCGTCGTCGGTGACCAGAGAATGGCAGAAGAGGGTGGGATAGCCCAGTTTCGCCATGAGGGGCTGGGCGAATTGATAGAAGGTGTCGGAGAGGATGATGACTTGCGTTCGGGCCCGCAGCCAGTCCAGGAAATCACGGGCGCCGGGCAGCAAGGGCATCTGGGCGATGACGGCCTGGATGTCGGCCAGGGTCAGGCCGTGTTCTTGCAGCAGGGCGATGCGAAAGCGCATGAGCCTGTCATAATCAGGTTCGTCGCGGGTGGTGCGACGCAGTTCGGGGATGCCTACGTTGTCCGCGAACGCGATCCAGATCTCGGGCGTGAACACGCCCTCCAGGTCCAGGGTGACGATGGTGGGATGTGGGGTCATGATGGATGGCGGGAATGAGAATGGAAAAGGGAACGGAAAGAGAGCAGCCCGGCGTGGGCGGCTAACACGTTTTTGTGGATCAATAAACCTCACCACATGCCCATCTTCCGATACCAGGCCGCCGCGCGGCGGGCCGCGGCCAGCAGATCGCTTTGGGGCATGCCCAGCTCCTCCACCGCGCGCCGCGGGTTGCAGGTGAGGCGCTGGGGCGCGGTTCCAGATGAAGATGATGGAGACGCGGGGCGCGAGGAGCGCAGCAAGGCCCGCAATTGTCGCCGCCAGCGGGGGCCCGAGGCTTCCCGCGGGGGCTTGCCGCTGGCCCGGGCCATAAGCTCGATGAAATCGGCCCGGGAGAGGTTGCCCTGCATGTGGCCCAGGATGTACCTGCGGCCCGGTCGCCCCTTCTCCAGCGCCAGGATCATGCCCGCGGCTACATCCTCCACCGGCGCCCAATTGACGCCGCCGGGCGGGTAGCGCAGAGGACGGTCGTGGAGATAGGCCAGGACTTTTTGGCCGCTGGCCGAGGGACGCCAGTCGCCCGGGCCCAGCATGGCGGTGGGATGGACGATGACGATGGGCGCGCCCTGGGCGGCCAGCTCCCGCGCGATGTCCTCCCCCGCCCGCTTGCTCAGCACGTAGGCCGAGGGGTTGGGAAGGTTGAAGCGCGTTTCCTCCGTGGCCAGGGAGCCATCCTCGGGCTGGCCGATGGTTCCGATGGTGCTGACATGCACCACCCGGGCCACGCCCGCATCCAGGGCTGCGGTCAGGATGTTGCGCGTCCCCTCCACGTTCACCGCCTCCATGTGGGGGATGCGGGCGGGATCGTGGGTGTAGCTGGCCGCGACGTGAAAGAGCGCGTCGCAGCCTGCCAGCGCGTCGCGCCACGTCTCGGGCTGCAACAGGTCGCCGATGACGCGCTGGACCTGAGGGAGCGCTTGCAGCAGGATGTCGTTGCTTCCCGCCCGCATCAATCCCCGCACTTCATGGCCCTGGGCCAGAAGCTGTCGGGCCAGATGCGCGCCCAAAAAGCTGTTGATGCCCGTGATAAACGCCCGCATTCCCACTAATCTCCCTGCTTCAAACTGAGCAACTTCAGGTCCACCCACAGATTCACTCCGTCCACCGAAGGGGGCGGGAAGGGCGCGCGGCGGAAGAGGAACCAGTAGATGGCCTGATTCGTGGTGGCGACGTCGGTCAGGTCCCAATCGGTCAGCATCTCGAAGCGCTGGCCCGCGTACCCATTTAGGGCCAGCTCCAGGTCCGCGGGGGCGATAATCACGGGCGGGGTTTCATCCATGGCCAGGGTTTCCACCACCTGCAAGTCCTCCGCCCGGCGAAAATACCAGCGGATGAGCTCATCGGCCTGGCTGCCAGTGACGACGGCCACGGGCGCGGCCCAGCGGTCGCCCCGTTGATGTTCGCTGAGGTCGCCGTACGTGCGCACCAGGTCTTTCACATCGGGTAGGGCCTCGGTGGGATAGGTTCGGGCCAGGGTGGGCAGATCGGCGTTGAAGGCCAGGCTCCACAAGGATCCCAGGGAAAATAGCAGGGTGAGGAGGATGGCGGAAATGGCCAGTCCCGCCCGCACTTCCCGCCAACCGATGAAGAAGATGAAGATGCCGCTCATGACCAGGGCCAGGATGATGGACACGCCGAACACAGCGAGGCGGTCGAACCGGCCCGTGTTGGCGAAAGCGGTCAGGGCGTAAACAGTCAGGAAGGCCAGGAGGATGAGCACGGCCACGAACAGGGTTTCCTCCAGGCTGTGGAAGCTGAGATCGCGCTTTTGCGCCAGGCGCACGAGGAACGCGGACGCGGGCAGGGCCAGAAAGACTGCGGCCGCGGCGCGGCTGGCGGTGACATCGGGCCCCTGAAGGATGGCGACGCCCCCGGCCAGGATGGCGGCCAGGGCCAGCGTTCTCTCCAGCCCGCCTCTGCGCAGCCCCCACACGACGCCCAACAACCCGAACAGGGAGAGGAGGGGTTCATCCACAGCCAGGCGGATGAAGCCCGTCGCCAGGGAAGAGGGGGCGAAGGAGAAATCGCCCAGCCACTGGCTGAGGCTGACAGCCGCCAGGCCCAACGCGTCGAACCGCACCATGAACAGGGTTCCGCCCAGGATGAGGGTCACCGCGAAGAGCGTCCAGTCGCCCGGGCCGGGCGCGGATCGATGGTCGGAGGCGCGCAGCGCGAGGATGAGGATCAGGGCCAGGGGCAGGAGGGCGCTGAAGCCCGCGGGCCCGCTGAGAAACAGCACAGCCGCGCTGACCGCGATCACCTTCCAGCCGCCGGCTCTCCCCTCGGCCAGCATGGCCAGCCCGGCCAGGGCCGCGACCGCGGCCAGCAGCGCGAAGGCCGCGCCATCCCCGCGACGGGCCAGGGCATTCACCGTAGGAGAGAGCGTGAGCAGGCCCGCGGCCACCAGCGCGGGACCGCGTCCCAGCCAGTTTCGGGCGAAGTAGAACGCGAGGGGCAGGAGCCCCGCGGCCAGGACGGGCCAGAACCGAGCCGAGGCGTCGGTGGCGCCCGCCACGAAGAAGGTGAGGCTCTGCAGGGTGAACAGCAGGGCCTGGCCCGCGTCCAGCGTCGGGTGCAGGCCCTGGGCCTGCTGCCAGGCCCGCAGCGCGGTGGCAACTTCCGCGGGCGACAAGGTGCGCTGGCCCAGGTTCACCAGCCGGATGACCGTAGGGACCAGGATGAGCAACCCGTAGGCCAGTCGTTCGGTGGTGAGCCAGTGGATTCGGGGCATGGCGGTGGTTGAGTGGTGGATTTGGGTCATGGTGAAAGGATGTTGCCTTGAAAAACGCTCATTATCTTGACGACGATGTTGGTCGGGCGTTCAACGGCGCATGCGTAAAACATAAAACGTAACGCGATGTGCAACTTTTCATGATGCAGCCGCCAACACCCGGAGCTGAAGCTCCGGGCTATGAAACGACGCCGGGTCAACCCGGCTTTGGTTGCGGATGGCGGCTTTCAGCCCCGTTTAGGGGGGCGCACTTTCTAGCCGCAGGTTCACCTGCGGGTGGACTTTTCCGCGAGCCGCCGCTAATCGCCGCCTTTCCAGCGATAGATGGTGTAGGGGCCGGCCGTGAAAACAGGCTCCCACAGGCGCAGATAGGCTTTTTCGACCGCGGGCGTGATGTGGTATTTCTGGCGTTCTTTGGGGCCGACAATGAGATAATCGATGCCGAATTCCTTGACGATGGCGGGGATGCGATCCAGGTCCCGGCCCTCATAGACGATTTGGATCAGGGGTTCGCGGCGGCCCGGCTCATCGTAATTGCCTCGCCATTGCAGCTCGTGCCCGCCCCAGCCCAGCAGGGTGGCCCGACCTGTGAACGCGGCGATGAAGTTGTCGTCGGTGTAGGAGCGGCCGGGCGCTTCCAGGATCACCGCATCGGGGGACGCGTTTTCATCCAGCCATTGGATGACCGCGTCGAGGTCGGGTTGATAGCGCTGGATGAAGGCCGCTCCATCCAGCGTGGCATCGCCCTGGAAGTTGTTGGCCTTGCTGGGGATGGCGAAGGCGGGATAGAGCAGGCCGATGGCGGTCAACAGAAGGGTCAGGCCGAGGCCCCCGATCTTTAGCGCCCGGCCCGCTCGGGTTTGCAGATAATACAAGCCATAGGCGCTGCCCACGCTCATGAGCAGCCAGGCCTGATAGTAGAATTTGAACACCGTGTTCATGCGGGTGCCGAACGCGTCCTTCAGATAGACGAACTCCACCGCGTAGGTGAGCAACAGGCCCACGGCGAACAGGGCCAGCGCGAAGGCCAGACTGCGGGACATCCTGCCCGCGGAATTTTCCTGCTGTCGGGCTGATGGCGATCCAATTCGGGCCAGCAACGCGCCCACCGCGGCCAACAGCGCGCCTACGATGAGCCAGGTGAAGGGCGTCGTCAGCCGCACCCAAAGGACTGCCATCAGGGCCTCGCCCGGCGACAAGCCCAACAGGCTCGTCACTTTGTCCCGCAGCGGCGGGACCCCCAGCGCCAGCAGGATGGCCAGGGCCAGGAAGATGGCGGGGATGAGCCACGCGGCCAGCAGCCATTTCAGATAGGCCCGGGCCGTGGGGCCATGACGTCGCCACGCGGCCAGCAACAGGAAGAGCAGCGCCGTGATGAAGACGCCGAACATGAGGAAGTATTGCACAAACCGGGTGGGATTGACCGCGTTGGGCAGCGGGCCGCCCGCCTGGGAGCTGAAGCTCAGGTAGAAGGGCAGATACAGGATGACGCCGAGGACGGCCAGGCTGCCGAACGCCGCGCCCGTCTCCTTCCAGAAGCGGCTGCTGAAGCCCAGCCCCTGGAACCCCCGGCGCAGCGCGTAGGCCAGGGTGAGCAGGAAGACGTAAATGGGGAAATCCCAGGTGTTGAGGAAGCCCATCGCGCCCACCAGCAACCCGGCCAGAGGCAGGCCCCAGCCCTCCAGTCCGAACGCGCTTCGCACCTTGCGCCACGCATCCCGCCAGCTTCCATCCTCTTCTGTTCTTTCCTTGGTCTCCTGGCGGCTTGGCGTGCCATCAAAAATCAACGCCAGGGCCAGAGCCATCATCAGAAAGGCGAAGGGGATGGCCAGCACGTGGGGGTGCATGTCGCCCAGGATGAAGCTGAACTGGGGGAATTCATCGATGACCTCTTGGGAGGCGGTGCGGGCCAGATTGTA
>CAZDCN010000177.1:0-5338 GCA_964503945.1 uncultured Caldilineales bacterium | reverse complement strand
AAAATGATCCGCGGAAATCCGCGTTGCGGAGCATCTGCGTCATCCGCGTTCCCATTTTTCTTGGAATCCGCGGGCGGGTGCCCGTGTCGTCTATCCCAAAAAGGAAGCGTCGGCCAGGCCGGGCCCGTGGATGAGGACAGGCTGTTGGGTGCGGGGATCGTAGACGAGAAGTTGTTGGTGGCGAGGGGCCAGGGCCCGGGCCAGGGCTGCATAGAGCCAGTTGGGTCCTTTGCCGTCGAGAATGAGGGTGGCGGCTGCGGGGAGGGGAGGCAAGAGAATGGGCTCGGGGGTTAGAAAGCGGGCGCGGGCGCGGATGTACAGCCGCAGGCCCGCTTCCGTTTCCTCCGCCCGAAAGGCCAGGTCGGCGCGCTCGCGGGGGGCGTTCATGATGACTTCAGGGGGATGCATCCAGCCAAAGTGCCGGGCGTCGAAGAGATAGAATGCGTGGGGGAGGGCGGCGATGGCGATGGCTGCATAGAGCCAGACGGGGCCGCGGCCATACAGGGCGATGGGCCCGTCCGCGGGCAGCCAGTCCAGGGCTTGGGGAATCTGTTGAGGATGCCACCAATAGCCCCGGTGGTCCTGGGTGACGCCGATGGAGCGGGCCAGCGCGTCGATGATCACCGGCTCCGCGTCCGACGGCGCGGTGTGGAGATGGCGGGCAAGGATGTCCTCTGGCGGGTAATCGAAGATGCCCGCGATGCGCTCCGCCACCAGATGGAAGGTCTTTCCCAGTCGGGGTTGGTCGCGATCCAGGCCGCTGATGACGCCTTCGATGACGCCTTCCTGGGTCCAGATCGCGTCTTGGCCGTGGAGGTCCGATTGCAGGCGGGCGATGGGGATAAGGCTGGTTTCATCCAACCAGGCCTGCCATTGCTGGCGCTCCGCCTGGGTGCGATAGAGGAGAATGACATGGGTGCAGGCGTGGAGAATGCGGAATTGTTCGCCCTGGGGTTTGCCGCCCACATCCACCAGCATGGGAAGTTGGCGATGGCGGATGGCGCGCTCGGCGCGGTCGACGAGTTCGGGGGTGAAGGGCCCTTTTTGACGCAGAGCCACGCCCACGCCCCGTTCCGCTTCTAAAAACCAGTCCCCCTCGCCATCGGGTGTGGTTCGCAATAGAATGAAAGGCGTTTTGGTTTTCTTAAGATGTATGCTAAAGTGATAGGCCAATACGGACTTGCCGGCATGCGGCGGGCCTGCTATCAGAATCGCAGGGAAAAGGTTGATCGCTGTCATCATGCTCTCCTAAGAAAATCATGCGAAGACGAAGCGTTTTAGTCGCCACGTTGGGACGGCAACCCCAGATTGTAACCTTTGCTCTGGACAGGCTGTTGGCGCAGGGAGAGGCGGTGGATGAGGTGGTGGCGGTGCATTTGGGCCGACCGCCCTATTTGCAGGCGCTGCGACGTTTGAGCGAGGCGTTTCCCGGAGATTGCTACGCGGGCAGGCGATGTCATTTCCGTCCTGCGCCCATTCGCGATGGCGGAGTTCTCGTGTCCGATATCCGAGACAGTCGAGCGGTGGCCGCGGTCTGGCGCGCCATCTATGAGCTGATTCGGGAGTTGAAAGAGGAGGGGGCGCAGTTGCATCTGCTGCTTTCGGGTGGGCGACGGATGATGGCGCTGTTGGCGGTGTCGGCGGCTATGTTGCAGTTGGAGCCTGGTGATCACATCTGGCACATTTACACGCCCGACGCGTTGCAGGAAAAGGCCCGTTTTGGCGCGATGCTGCATGCGCCCGAGGATGCGGGCGTCGTGTTGTTGGAAGCGCCCATCGCGCCGTTGGGAAGCTATTTCCCGGCCCTGCGGGCGCTGACCGCGCTGACGCCAGAAGATGTGTTGGCTTCGCAGATGCGATGGTTGGATGACGCGGAACGGCGGAAGTGCCGGGAGGTGTGGGAGCGGTTGACCGAGCGGCAGCGGGAGGTGTTGCGGGCCTTTGCCCAGGGCATGGATCGAGAGGAGGTCGCGCGGGCCTTGGGCATTTCGGTGCGGACGGTGGACAGCCACAAGTCGGTGATCCTTGATGAATGTCACAACGCCTGGGGCCTGCCCGAGGCCGAGCGATTGACCTATCATTTTATACAACGCAAGTTCGAGAAATGTCTATCTGGGTTAGTGTAACACAAAAAGGAGGATGATTCCCTCCGTATTTTTGCGGGAAGCTTTACGCATTGCTGCTGATGACGGCAGCAGGTTTATCGGATACACTTTTTACGGAACTTGACGCTGGCGGCGATGCGCCGCCCACACCTTCGGGAGGTTGCTTATGCATGAAACGGATACGTTTGAACTCGCCCTGGGCGGGCTGCTGCATGATATTGGGAAATTCATGCTTCGCGCGCAGGAAAGCGGCATCATGCTTTGGAATGATGACGCTCAGGCGGATTTCAAATACAAACACGCCTTGCTATCGGATACTTTCATCGACCAATTTGTGCCAAAAGCCTGGCGGGCGAAGGTGCGCGGGCCGGTGAGCAACCATCACAAGCCGAAAACCGCTCGCGATCGGATTGTGACCCTGGCTGATTGGCTGGCCGCAGGCGAACGGGATGATGATCCCGATGTCGAGTTGCCCAAAGCCTCCCGGCAGCAGTTGACCGTGTTCTCTGCGGTGTCGCTGGACGAACGCCGCCTGGATGACGAGGCGTTGAAGAAAGCGTTTCTGCCGTTGAAGCCGCTGGCGCTGGATGCAAGCAGCCTGTTTCCTGGCGAACCGCTGAGTTCCGCCGACGCGGACAGGGCCTATCGCACGCTTTGGGAGGATTTTCGTCGTGATGTCGAGGCGTTGCGAGACGCTCACGCCTCGGGCGGGGATCTGTCCGTGTATCTGGAATCCCTACAACTCCTGATGCAGCGCTATCTCTGGTCGGTTCCCTCGGCCTACTGGGGCGTCCGGCCCGACATCTCCCTCTACGACCACAGCCGCATGACCGCGGCCCTGGCCGCAGCCCTGGCGGAGTTCGATGACGAACGGGTGAAAGCGTTGCTTGCCTCGGATCTAAAAACATCCAATGAGGAGGTCGCGCTGCTGGTGGGCGGCGACATCAGCGGCGTGCAGGAATTCATCTACACGATTTCCACCCGGCGGGCGGTCAGCGCCCTGCGGGGACGCTCCTTCTACCTGCAATTGCTCACCGAAGCCATCGCCCGCTACGTGCTGCGCCGCCTGAACCTGCCTCTCACCAACCTCATCTACCAGGGCGGCGGCAATTTCTATCTCCTGGCCCGAGCCAAAGACGCTGACCGGCTGCAAGAAATCCAGCGGGACATCAGCCGCATTCTCCTTCAACATCACCAGGGCGAACTTTACGTGGCCCTGGCGGGAATCCCCCTGCAAGCGCGGGATTTCTTCCAAAGTTTGGGAGCGAAATGGGCGGAGCTTGCGGCACGTCAACAGGAAGGCAAGCGGCGCCGCTTCGCCGAATTGGCCGAGGATGACCTGCGCTGGCTGTTCGCCCCGCGGGAGCACGGCGGCAATGAGGAGAAGCAGTGTCAGGTCTGCGGCCACGAGCATCCGGGCACGAAGGCGGAGGATGGGGTGCGCAAATGCCCGCCCTGCCAGTCCTATGAGGAGCTGGGCAAAGATTTGCGCAAAGCCCGCTATCTGGCCCTGACGTGGCTGCCCATTTCCACCGCGCCTCCTGACCTCTCCCGGTCGCCGGGCCGTTATGGCGACGCACTGGCCGCGTTCGGCATGAAAGCGAAGGTTTTCGCTGATTTGCAAGACGCGCCTTCCTCGGAAGGTGCGATGACCATGCTGGCCATCAAGGATGACGCCCTGGATGCCTTGCATCCGGGCCGCAAGCTGGCCGTGGGCCGGCGGTTCCTGGTCAATGTCACGCCCATTTTGACCGAAGAGACGTACTTCCAGTTCAAAGACCAAGAGCCCGACCTGCCCCGGCATCGGGCGGATGGCTCCTGGCCCGATCCGGTGAAGCCCTTCAGCATTCTGGCCCGGGAGGCTACGGGCATCAAACGCCTGGGCGTGCTGCGCATGGACGTGGACAACCTGGGGCGGTTGTTCTCGGAAGGGTTGGGCGAGAAGACCACCCTTTCGCGGGTGGCCGGGCTCAGCTCCGCCATCAGCCTGTTCTTCGAAGGCTGGGTGGAGCAGATCGCCGAGGACATGCGCGGCGACCGGCTCTATTCCATCTATTCCGGCGGCGATGACCTCTTCTTCGTCGGTTCCTGGGATGCAGTGGCGGATTTCGCTCGCGAAGTGCGCCGCGATCTGGCGCGCTACGCGGCCGGGCATCCCGCCCTCACCGCTAGCGCGGGCATCGTGCTGGTGGGGGGGAAGTATCCCCTGGCCCGGGCCGCGGAGGAGGCGGGCGAGGCGGAACACGCGGCCAAGAGCTACCAGCGCTGGGATGAGGAGACCAAGCGCATGGTCACGACCAAGGACGCGATCAGCTTCCTGGGCCAGGTGCAGCCGTGGAAGCGCTTCGGGCTGGAGGACGCGGCAGGCATGAAAACTGTATCGGAACTGGCTCGATTGCTGGTGGATATGGTGAACGCCGAGAATGGCCAGTCTGCTCCCCGCTCCCTCATTCGCCATCTGTCTCGCCTGTACGCCCAATATGAGGCCGCGGAGCGACGCCGCCGGGAGCAGGGCGAGGATAGCAACCGCTCGGGCCGGCCCCAGCCCCTATGGGGACCGTGGATGTGGCGGGGCTACTATCTGCTGAAACGTTCGAAAATTGTCGACATCAAGAAACTGGCGGATGCGCTGCACGACGATGATTTTCGCAGCATGGTCTGGATGGGCCTGGCCGCCCGCTGGGCAGAGCTGTTGACAAAATAATCCGCAGATTACGCAGATGACGCAGATGATACAGATTTTTGAAGGAGGAAGGCATGAGGAAAAAATCCACGCAAGATCGCGATCCGCGAACGTATGCCATTATCGGCGCGGCCATGGAAGTGCATCGCCAGCTTGGCCCCGGCTTTTTGGAAGCGGTCTATCAGGATGCGCTGGAAGTGGAATTCCGGCTGCGGCAAATTCCGGCTAAGCGTGAAGTGAAATTGCCCGTCACCTACAAAGGCGTTCGTCTGGCGTCAAGCTATCGGATTGATTTTCTATGCTATGACTCAGTGATTGTTGAGCTCAAAGCGTTGGCAAAATTGAGCAGCATCGAGGAGGCGCAAATTATCAATTATCTAAAGGCGTCCGGCTTGGACGTTGGCTTGCTTTTGAATTTCGGTAATGCATCCCTTGACTATCGTCGTTATATTTTGACTCAATCCCACCGTCCGTCCGCAGCTAACCAAGTATTGCAGAGCAGAGATGCTTAAATCTGCGCAATCTGCGCAATCTGCGGATATTCTCAACC
>CAZDCN010000176.1:0-5340 GCA_964503945.1 uncultured Caldilineales bacterium | reverse complement strand
GGAAGAACCACTCGGCAGGCTTGAAAATCATACCATTCAGACGAGAAATTGTCAAAAGTCGAAGATGCAAAGAGGAGATTGCCTCCACGGGGATTCCATGCTATCATGCCACATTGTGCTCACTCTTACGTCTGAACCCTCCGGAGCAGAAGGCCCTTAGCCGATTGATCCCATGCCCATCAAGCCCTTCAAGCTCCGCTGCCGCTATTGCAATCAGCCAGTGGACTGGCCGCCCCAGCAGCCACGGTGTCCCCGGCCTGAATGTCGCGGCCCGTTGCAACCTAAACGCAACATCATCTTCGACGCCCACCTCATCGAGGTAGCCGCTCCCGGCATGTGGCGCTACCGACATTTGCTCCCTCCTGTACCTGACAACCCCATCAGCCTGGGCGAGGGCTGGACGCCCTTGCTGCGCCTGGATCCCCGCGGCCGGCAGCTCATTTACGTGAAAAACGAAACCCTGAACCCCACGGGCAGCTTCAAGGATCGGGGCGCGGCCTTCCTGATCAACACCATTCAGGGCCAGGAAAAGATCGTCATCGATGATTCGTCTGGCAATGCGGGGGCGGCGCTGGCCGCGTACGCAGCGCGGGCCGAACGCCAGGCCCGGATCTTCGCTCCCGCGGCCGCGCCCGAGGCCAAAAAAGCCCAGATTCGACGTTATGGCGCCGAGCTGGTCGCGGTGGAAGGCGATCGGGATGCCGTCGCCCGAGCTGCAGATGCATTCTCCCAACGACCTGATGTCTTCTTCGCCAGCCATGTCTGGCACCCCGGCTACGCATTGGCCATGCAGACCATCGCCTGGGAGATATGGGAGCAGCTTGGGCGCCGGGCTCCGGAATGGGTTGTTTTGCCTGTGGGCAATGGCAGCCTGTTGCGGGGCGTGCGTTGGGGCTTTCGAGCACTGCAAAAGGCAAAATACATCAAAACCCTGCCACGTCTGGTGGCAGTGCAGGCCGAATATTGCGCGCCCCTGGCCGCCTTCCTGGCTGGAACCTACCGCCCCGGCCGGTTCCAGGCCCGCCCCACCCGAGCGGATGGCGTCGCTGTTCCCAACCCGCCTCTCATTGAAGCTATGGCCGCGGCCGTGCGCAAGACGAAAGGTCGGGTAATCACCATCCCCGAAGAGGAGATTCTTCGGGCGCAGACCGAACTGGCCCTCAAAGGTTTTTATGTAGAGCCGACCGCTGCGCTGCCTTACGCGGCCCTCCAGCATCTCACATCGGATATCGCCATTAACGACACCGTCATTCTCATCCTCACTGGCCATGGATTCAAAGCGCAATGACGATCCCTTCCTGACCGTCCGGGCCTTTCAAGAACGCCTGGGCGTCCAGTTCACCGATCAGAGCCTGATCTTGCGGGCTTTGACTCACCGCTCCTCGGTTAATGAATACCCCTTCCTCATTGGTGATAACGAGCGCCTGGAATTTCTGGGCGACGCGGTCATCGGCCTCGTGGCCGCGGACGTGCTTTATCATCGCTTTCCCGAAAAGCGAGAAGGGCCGCTCACGGCCATGCGGGCCTATCTGGTGCGGAAGGAAACCCTGGC
The DNA here is from genome assembly GCA_964503945.1 of uncultured Caldilineales bacterium. Lineage (GTDB taxonomy): Bacteria > Chloroflexota > Anaerolineae > J102 > J102 > M2005. The sequence continues at coordinate 3,788 of CAZDCN010000176.1, read as the reverse complement.
CCGCTTCGCCCGAAACATTGATCTAGGTCCGCACATCATTATGGGGCGGGGAGAAGAGGAAAGTGGGGGACGTGAACGGGATTCTGTGCTTTCCTCCACCTTCGAAGCCCTGGTGGGAGCCCTCTATCTGGACCAGGGTTTGCCCGCTGCAGTGGATTTTCTCCTTCCCTTTTTTCGCCCCGAGCTGGAGCACTTACAAACGGATCAACGAACCAAAGACGCCAAGAGTCGCTTGCAAGAGTGGGCCCAGGCCAAATTACGGCTCACGCCTTCGTATGTGACTGTAAGCGCATCTGGCCCCGATCATGACCGGATGTTTACCGTGGAGGTGCGCATCGGGGGAAAAACTTATGGCCGGGGCCATGGAAAAAGCAAGCAACAGGCCGCCCAGGCCGCGGCCCAGGATGCCTTGGAGCGCATTCGTAATAGTGGCAAGCTGAACGCAGGTTGAGCTGGTTTTCCCTCCAATAACGAAGCGCCCTGCCCTTACAACGGCTTGTGCGCGTCCCACCAGGGCTTGAAATGGGTGGGCGCGGTGGCTTCGGAGGGATCGCGCGGGGGATTCTGGCACTTGCCGCCGGTCTGGGTCACCCGATCCAGCGCTTCGAGGGTGGTGTAGTAATAAGCTTCGGCCCGTTCGGGGGTGGCGCCGATGGCGACCATGCCCAGCTTGCCATATTCGGAGAGGGCGCCAATGAGGTGAAAGACCATGCCCTCCTGGGTGCCGCCGTGGAAGTGCAACCCCTCACACAGGGCGATGTCCATGAGGTCCTCGGGCGTGAGTCCCTTGTAGGCGTTGCTGTGGAGGTTGTCGGTGGCGTAATAGTAGCGGGGCTGCCCCGTGCCGGTGTAATACAACCCGTCCTCCAGATTGTATTCGCCGTGGGTGAGAAACTTCAACGTCATGAAAGGATGCGTCGTTCCTCCCTTGCGCAGATTGATCTCAAGGGAGTAGTGTTTCCATGAGCCATCGGTTTGAGGAACCGAGACGAAATCTACGGAAAAGCGACCGATTGCGCCCCGCACGCTGAGGGCATGCCCCACTCGCCGTCCGATCTCCTGCAACTCCAGGCGATAGGCTTCATCCGCGGGAAAGGTCGCGCCCAGATACACTTGCTTGGTGGGGCCGCCCAGGATCTGTTCGTGGGTGGAAACCACAGTGCCTTGCCCCAAAGGGTTGATTAGCCCCTGCACCGAAGGAGACCGTTTGCCTTCTCCCTCCACAAAAACCTCCACAATGCCTTGCATCTCCCGAAATTTGCGCATGAACCGCTCATAGGTCTCTTCAGGGTTTTCGAATCGTAATCGCTTGGGCATCTCCTCTCGCACCCACGTCTCCAGACCGTCTCCCTCAGGCGCGCCCTCAAAGTCGAACAAGGAATTTCCCTCGCCCGAAAATCCCTCATTCAGCTTGACCACGGCTCGGCGTAGCTCGGGCTGATCGCGCTTGAGCGCGGCCAGAGCGCCCGCCACATCCTGCTCATCCCGCAAGTCCTCAAACCCATCAGGGAACAACACCCCTGCATTCCGAAAGAGCTTGCGATTCCAGCTCTTGTTGCCCAGATGCACCAGGTCGGGGTCCAGCGCATAGAGGGGAACGCCCAACAGCACCGAAAGCCGCCGCTCATGGGGCGTGGAGTTGAAGCATTCCATGTAGGCGGAGTTTGGATAACGGATGTTCTCGCGGATGCGCTGGATGAGCCGGGGCCGGGCCAAAATTTTTTCTGTCAGAGAAAGAGATGATGCATCGTGACAACTGAGCAAAGTGAGGCGATCGCGAGCATGCGAGCCGGGCACGCCCGGCAATAGATTCAAGAAATAATCGACAATGGAGTCATCAATGGTCTCACTGGTGACAAAGATGACCTGAGTGCGCGGCAATTGCAACATCATCAAGTAATAAAGAAGCCGCTGCTCGTAAAAGTTGATGCCCGGAATTTTCGAGAGCACCTCCTGGTCCAGCGTCAGACTGGGAACGACGATGACCGTGCGCGGGGTGTGCCGATAGGGCAGCACTTCTTCATAAAGGTCGAGAAGATGCGCGTTAAAGGCGTTGAATCGTCGTCGAATCTTGGCCTCGGGCAGGCGCATCAGGTCAAAGATGGTTTCGTTGAAGATGGGGCGTATCATGGGCAGTGTTCAGGTGAGTGGTGGCATGCCTGTAGACAGCGAAAATGAGAACGCGCGGGTGCGGATAGGGCAATTACAAACATCATACTGCACCCCGGCAAGCTCAACAGCGAGACAGCCTCAGGACAGGACGGAAAGCATCAACTTCATTATAGCTAAAAAACGGTCTTCGCCAAACACGCCAGCGAAGGCCGACCGGTATATCCCTCGACGCAGAAACTCATTCCGGACTATGCAACAATACCCATTCCAGGCCATCGGAAAGCGCTTGCCAGCTCGCCTCGATGATGTTGGCGCTAGCCCCCACCGTAGTCCATCGCTTTTCCCCATCGCTGAAATCGATGAGGACGCGGGTGGTGGCCGCGGTGGCCATGTGGGTGTCCAGGATGCGGACCTTGTAGTCCACCAGATGAACCTGTTTCAGTTGGGGATAGATGCGCTCCAGGGCTTTGCGCAGAGCTTTGTTCAGGGCGTTGACTGGACCGTTGCCCTCCGACACTTCATGGAAGACTTCGTCCCCCACTTGCACCTTGACCGAGGCCTCGGAGAAAATGCCCCGCCCGCGGCGATGCTCCACATTGGCGGTGAAATCGATCATCTCGAAAGGCGGCTTATAATCCTCCTGAGTGCGGCGTAGAAGCAGTTCCACCGACGCATCCGCAGCCTCGAACGCGAACCCGCGATGCTCCAACTCCTTGATCTGCGTCAACACCGCCCGCTCCTGCTCCCGAGTGACCCCTTCCAGCCCCATTTGCGCCCGCTTCACCGCGATGTTGTCCTTTCCCGATAGGTCGGACACCACCACGCGCATCCTGTTCCCCACTAGTTCCGGATCGATGTGCTGGTAGCTGAGCGGATTCTTGACCATGGCGTTGACATGAACGCCGCCCTTGTGCGCGAACGCGCTGCGGCCCACGTAGGGCGCGTGGTCGTTGGGCGCAAGGTTGGCCAGCTCGCTGACGAAGTTCGCCACCTCGGTGAGCTTGCGCAATTGCTGGGGCGTCACTGCCTGGATGCCCATCTTTAGGTTGAGATTGGCGATGATGGGCAGGAGATCGCTGTTGCCGCAACGCTCGCCATAGCCGTTGATGGTGCCCTGCACGTGCACCACGCCCGCCTGCACCGCGGCCAGCGCGTTGGCCACGCCCAACGCGCCGTCATTGTGGGTGTGAATCCCTAACGGCGCATGGATCCCGGCCGCCTTCACCTCCCCGATAATCCGTTCGATCTCCCAGGGCATGGAGCCGCCATTCGTATCCGCCAGCACGATGACGTCCGCCCCAGCCTTTTCTGCCGCCTGCAACGTGCGGATAGCGTATTCGGGATCGGCCTTGTAGCCATCGAAGAAGTGCTCCGCGTCGTACACCACCTCCCTTCCGTTCTCTTTCAGATAGGAGACGGTATCGTAGATCATGGCCACGTTTTCGTCGAGGGTGGTGCGCAGCACGTCAGTCACGTGCAGGGTCCAGGTCTTGCCGAAGATGGTGACCACCTCCGTGCCCGTGGCCAACAGCATAGCCACTTGCGCATCCTGATCGACAGGGGTGCGGGCCTTCCGGGTGGAGCCGAAGGCCGCGATCTTAGCGTGCTCCAAAGCGAGTTCGGTCTGAGCCCGCTCGAAAAAATCCATGTCTTTGGGATTGGAGCCGGGCCAGCCC
>CAZDCN010000175.1:0-5379 GCA_964503945.1 uncultured Caldilineales bacterium | reverse complement strand
ATCTGCGGGAGCGGGATGATAACCGCAACGACGAGATCCGGCGCATGGCCCTGGAGCCCGCCGGCGGCGTGAATCCCCTCCATCTCTTCCTGGAGCTGGATCAGCTCATCGGGCCCGATACGGTGCTCATCGCGGATGGCGGGGATTTCGTGGGCACGGCCGCGTACATTTTGCAGCCCCCCGGCCCCCTGCGCTGGCTGGACCCGGGCCCCTTCGGCACGTTGGGCGTGGGCGCGGGCTTCGCGCTGGCGGCCAAGCTGCACCGCCCCGAAGCCGACGTGTGGATCATCTACGGCGACGGCGCTTTTGGCTATTCCCTCATCGAATTCGACGCCTTCTACCGCCACGGCCTGCCTGTAACCGCGGTGGTGGGCAACAACGCCAGTTGGGCCCAGATCGCGCGGGAGCAAATCCCCATGCTGGGGGATGACGTGGGCGCGACGTTGCGCCATGCCGATTATCACCTGGCGGCCGCGGGCCTGGGCGCCGCGGGACTGAAGCTGGATGACCCGGAGCTGGCCGAGGATGTGCTGCGTCGGGCCCGGGAACAAGCCCGCGCGGGCGACCCGGTGGTGGTCAACGTCCTCCTGGGCAAGAGCGACTTCCGCAAGGGCTCGATTTCCATGTGAGGTCAGATCGCATCCGTTTGATCAATCCCAAGGCTTCGTGATAGGATGTGCTTACCTATCCAAGTGCAGGTTTGTGCATGATGCTCATATCCAGTCTTTTGCAACAACTCAACCATCTTCCCGAGTTTGAGCGAGAACGCCTTCTCCGAGCCGGAATCTATGAGGCCGCGCAGGCGCGTATCCATGAATTACGAAAGGAAATCAGTGAATGTGAGAGGCACATTCGAGAATTCGAACGGCGGTATGGGGTTTCATTCTCTGAATTCGAGGAAAAAATCCTGCCGGAAGCTCACGCGTTTGCGATACATGATGATTACAATGACTGGTATTACTGGGAAGAAATCCTGGCTGAAAAAAAACGTCTGTTAGAGGAATTGGAGCGGGTCGAGGTGGTTGATGCTCCAGGCGCTAAATGACCATCCATCTCTCATTCTGGGAGTGGATAGCTATCTCCATCGCCGTCATGGAGATATTGAACAGTACAAAGCTGTGATCATTTTAGTCGATGGCACGCGCCTCCATTTGAATGAGGTGTGGGTTCGCGGACAATTGCGAAAATACGCGTACTATCACCTCGGCCCTACAGGCCAGATTCTTCATGGTTGGGACAATGCACCACACCATCCTGAAATCCCCACATATCCCCATCACTGCCATTGTGGCGATGGCATCGAGCCCTCGGATGTGCGATCCTTAGCAGATGCGCTGGAACGTCTGGAAACGTTCATATCGAAATGAGAGAGCGACGCCCGCGCGCCGCTCTCTGCCCTAGAAATCTTCTTCCTCCAACATCATCCGCCCGTTCTCATCGGGCAGGTAGCGGATGTGATTTTGGGGCACGTGGCTGTCGATGACCAGTTGGCCCGTATCCATGGCCTCCCACAGAATCTGGAAGGGGACCTTGCCGGGAACCCATTTCTCCGCGATGACCACGCCATGCCCGGGCAAAATGGTGAACGCGATCTGACGGGGATCGTCGGGATTGAGCAGGCATTGCGCCCGGGCGAACGCGTCTCGCACGCCTCGGGCCTGGGCGTCGGTGGCGCAGGAGACGATGTAATCGAAATACACCGGGTCGAGAGGCGCGTATTCCACCAGGTTCGGATCGAAGGATTTGACTCCGCGATGGCCGTGGAGTTTGGAGCGGACCACGGGAACCTCGGCTTCGAAATCCCATTCGGGCGGCGCGAGATGCACGCGAGGCAGGGGCGTGTCCATGTCCAGCATCTCCACCGCTTCGGATGAGGGGGGATCGTTGCGTTTGCCCTCCACGTGCTTGACCAACGCGCCCACGCGGCCGGGCCGCACGCCCACCAGCACCGCCAGGTCATCCTCCGTGATGTTGTCTTTGTCCACCGGGCGGGCGCTGCCGGTGATGGTGGCCACCAACGCGTTGCCTTGGGGCTCCCACGTGCCAAAACAGCCCTCGCTGTACTGACTGGCCACCGAATCCTGCACCGCGGGCACCTTCACCAGATCGTTGATGCGCACCATCTCGGTGAAGAAATTCCGCTTGCCCAGTTCGATGGCCGCGTGGCGCATGGCTTTGGGCGCATCCCACGCCTGCCATTCCTCATAGGGAATAGGCGGCGGTACAATCTCGTGGTCCGTAACCTCCCTGGTGCTGACCGTGGTGGTCATGCGCAGGGCGATGTCGTGGTAGAAGAGGGTGGGGTCGCCCCGGTTGACGCTCTTGGGATACGCGCCCACCAGATCGAAGTGATAAACATACTCCGGATGCTCATCCCCCACCACCAGCAACACCTTCAGCCCCTTGGCCTGGGACTGCACCATCCGCTGCAAGGCCAGGATGGGCCCGCCCCGGCGTCCCTGCTCGAAAAGGACGCGGTAGGCTTCGGGCGCCATGCCCGGAAAGTTGTAATCCGCAGGGTCCGGGGGCTCCTTCTTCAGGATCTCCTGGAAATAATCCAGGTCCCGCTGCAAGCGTTGGGGCGTGACGTGCACCAGGGTGAAGACCGTGGGTTTATTCTTCAGCCCAAAGCGCTTGCGGCCAGTCAACACCAACGAATGTCGCCAGTTGAGGGGGACGCCATACTCCGCGGAGGTCAGCAGCACATCCACCCCGTCCACGGGGCGTTCGAGGACGTCGTGACCCAGCAGACGGAAACTTTGCAGAATGCCCTGCGCAGTTTCCTCGATCACCGGGTCGGTGGGGCCCGGCACAAAAGCAATTTGGACGCGTTTCAGCCAGGGATGCAAAGGTTTGTCGAGATTCAGGGCGAGAGGGAGGGCGTTCGCCATTGGAGCCTCCAACTGAAATGAATGACGAGGTCCGACAACGATAGAAACACCGCGAGAGGAAAATGGATGTGGGGCTGTTTGAAGATTATACCTGATCAGGCGTCGGCGGGGATAATCCGATAACTGTGGGTGATTTCCGCAGTTTTGCGCAGCATGGCCGAAGCGGAACAGAACTTCTCCTCGGAAAGCTGAATGGCCCGCTCCACCTTTTTGGGATCGAGATCCCCTTTGACGATATACTCGATATGGATTTTGGTGAAGACCTTGGGATGCTCATCCGCGCGTTCGCCCGAGACCTTCACGGTGACGCCTGCCACGGGCTGGCGTTGCTTCTTGAGGATGATGACCACATCGACCGCGGTGCAGCCCGCCACGCTGAAAAGCATCAGGTCCATGGCGCCGACGCCCGCTTCGCGCTTGCCGTCGATGGTGAACTGGTAGCCTTCCTGAGTGACGGCTTCGAATTTGAGACCGTCAATCCAATTGACTGTGGCCTGGGTGGGCATGAGAATCATTCCTCCGTGGGTGGTGTGGGATGGGTTATTTGGTGAAGACAAGGGTGGCGTTGATGTTCTCCGTCACCATGGTGATAAGCTCCGCGCCTTGAGCCTGGAAGAGATCGGCCATGTCGGGCGGAGCGCAGAAGTGCGTTTGCATCAGCGCGAGTTTCTCCGCCAGGGCGATGAGCTTCGTGGCCGTGTAGCGCAGGTCCGGCTCCTCGATGACAAGCCGCCCGCCCGGCTTCAGCACCCGCACCAGGTCCCGCGCGGCCATCTCCTGCCGGGCGAAGTGATGAAACGCGTCCACGATAAGGATGCGGTCGATGCTGTTGGCGGGGAAGGGAAGCTGTTCGGCCAGGGCCCGCACGCCGGGCAGCCCCTTCGCCCGCGCGCCTTCCAGCATCCCGGGCGAGGGATCCACCACCATCACCCGGCCCCCTTTTTCCGCCACGTGCTGAGCCACGCGCCCCGTGCCCCCGCCGATGTCCAGCACGAGGACGCCCGGCTGCACATCCAGATGCTCGAAAAGGGGCTTGTGACGCATGCTCCCGAAGAAGCGATCGTAAAAAGGGGCGATGAGATCGAAATGGCCGTGGCGGTTGCGGATTTTCATAGGGAGCAGATCACATCGGGATTGTCGCGGGGTTCGGGCAGGCGCAGCATGGCCAGCAGCAACGCAGCCAGGGCGATGATGGCCGAGCCCGCGAACAGGGTGGGATAGGAGAGCCAGCGGGCCAGCACGCCCACCAACAGCGGCGCGATGGCGATGGGCAGGAGCGCGCTGTTGCGCAGGGCCACGCACACGGGCCGGGTGGCGTCATCCGCCATCTCCAGGATGATGTTGGCGAAACCCACCGTCGTGCCGCTGATAGTGGCCCCCAACAATATGAAGACGCCGCCATAGAGCCAGCTCAGGGAGGCCGGGGTGAGCAGGGCCAGCAGGGTGGTGAGCAGGCCCGTCAGCGCGACGCCGATGATCACCGCCCGGTTGCCCCGGTGATCCGAGAGCCAGGCCCAGGGGATGTTGGCCAGGGCCGCGCCCGCCATCTGCAGCGAGAGGTAGACGCCCACGGTAGCGGGCGGAATGGCCAGATCCTGTTTGGCGTGGATGACGAAAAAAGGAGCGATGGCCAGATTGAGGGTGATCAACGCCTGCACCAGGATGAGAATCCGCAGGCTGCGGCTGCTCTTGAACAGCGTGACCGCCGTGCTCCAGATGGCGTTGCGATGGCGCAGCACCCGACGGTCCGGAACCGGCGGCTCTTTGATCAACGCGAAGCCGGTGAGGGCGATGGCCAGGGTGGCTCCGCTGGCCCCGAGGATGATGGCGTAGTTGTTGGGGAAGGGGAACCGGTCGGGCTGGCCCAACACCCATTTCACAAAATACCCGGCCAGAATGGCCAGCAAATAGCCAAAGAGCTGCTTCATGCCCGCGAAGCGCCCGCGGCGCCGGGCCGGGATGGCCCGAGAAAAGATATCGGCATACACCACCGACCCCATGCCCCCCAACAGGGAAAAGGACCCAAACAGGATCAATAACGCGGCCAGCACCAGCATGGGCCGCGTCAGACCATAGGCATACACCATCCACGCCAGCAGGAGAAAGGAGAGAAAGCGAAAGGTGATGATGAATAGCAACAACGGCTTGCGCCGCGGCAGCCGATCCACCACATAGGCCGTGTAGAGCTGGGGCAGCACCTGGCCCACGCTCTGCAGGGTGGCCATCAACCCCACCGCGCTGGCCGCGGGCGTCAGCGCGGCCACCAGGCTGGGCAGCACGGTGTGGATGCTGGACAGCGCGGCCGAGGCCTGAAAGAAGACGCCATGCACCAGGCCCGCGGCGAAATTACGGCGGTAGTGCGGCGGAAATGCGTGGGGGTCAGGGGATGACATGGGAATCTCTGTGGGTGTCACGGGCGGCGGCCCGCCGATGCCGATGAAAATGAGGACACGGATTTGCACGGCCTTCGGACACAGATTTTTTAACA
>CAZDCN010000174.1:0-5381 GCA_964503945.1 uncultured Caldilineales bacterium | reverse complement strand
TCCTCACCTTTGGCGAGAACCCTCGCCTCATCGAAAAAGGCGGCGTGCTCATTCAGGATGGCCGCATCGTCGCCGTGGATTTCAGCCATGTGCTGGAGGAGCAACATCCGCTGGAGGAACGGCTGGACGCCCAGGGCATGCTGGTCATGCCCGGCATGATCGTCTCCCACACCCATTTCTACGGGACCTTCGCCCGGGGGCTCTACATCCCCGGCCCGCCCATGAAGGATTTCCCCGAGATCCTGCAACGGCTGTGGTGGCCCCTGGACCGCTCGCTGGATGAAGAGAGCGTGCGCTATTCCGCGCTGGTCCCCATGCTCGACGCCATCCGCTACGGCGCCACCACGCTCATCGATCATCACGCCAGCAACCGCTTCATCGACGGCTCCCTGGATGTCATCGCCGAGGCGGTGGAGGAGACAGGCCTGCGGGCAGCGCTCTGCTATGAGGTCACCGACCGGGACGGGCCCGAGGTGACCGCCGCCAGCATTCGCGAGAATGTGCGGTTCATCAAAAAGGCGCGGGAGATGGCCAACCCCCGCATCGCGGCCACCTTCGGCCTGCACGCGGCCCTCACCCTCAGCGACGAAACCCTGGATCGCTGCGTGGCCGAGGCCGAAGCGCTGGGGCATCAGGGCTTCCACATCCACGCGGCCGAAGGCCCGGCCGATCGCGAGCATTCCCTGGTGACGTACGGCCTCCCCACCATCGAACGGCTGGCCCAACGGGGCATCCTGGGTCCCCACACCATCGTCGCCCATGCCATCGACATCGACGCCTGGGAGATGGCCATCCTCAGCGAGACCGGGACCTGGGTCAGCCATCAGCCCCGTTCCAACATGAACAATGCGGTGGGCGTGGCCGATATCCCGGCCATGCTGCGCGGGCATATGAAGGTGGTCCTGGGCAACGACGGCTTCTCCAACGACGTGTTCGAGGAGATGCGCGTCGCCTATCTGCTGCACAAAGTCGCCCGCGACGATCCCCGCGTCCTCCCCGCGGACCAGCTCCTGGATATCGTCATGCAGAACAACGCGGCCCTGGCGCAGCAGTTCTTCGGCCAGACCTTCGGGCGGCTGGAGCCGAGCGCGGCCGCGGACATCATCCTGGTGGATTACGATCCCCCCACGCCTCTGAGCGTGGAGAACTTCCCCTGGCACATCATCTTCGGCTTCGACGGGCGCAAGGTGGATACGACCATGGTGGGGGGACGCATCCTCATGCGGCACGGCGTCATCCCCCACCTGGATGCCGAACGCATCTACGCCCGGGCGCGGGAAGTCGCTCAAGGAGTGTGGGAGCGCTTTTGGGCGCAGTAAAATCACAATGCTTAACATTTCTCTTATGCTCTGTACGCGGGGTTACTTCACAAACGCGGCAATGTTATGTATAATGTAGGCGTTCCCCCTCCTTCTTCGCTCGATTCAAGCGCATTGCAGGTGTTCCCATGAAAACAAAAGCCGTCTTATTCCTTCTGGTTTTTATCATCGTCCTCATGGGGTTGGTCGCACGGCCCGGGGTGACCCACGCGGAAGAAAATTCCGGACCGCTGATTCATCAGGTGCAACGCGGGGAAACCCTGGCGGAGATCGCGAATCGTTATGGCGTCAGCGTCGAGCAATTGATTACCCTCAACAATCTGCGGGAAGGAAATCGCCTGTATACGAATCAGCGACTGGTGATCAAGCCTGCAACCGTTACCGACGACGCCAAACGCAACGTGTATGTTGTCAAAAAAGGAGATACGTTGATCCGCATCGCCCGGCGATTCGGCGTCAGCGTGGCGGCCATCCAGCGGGCGAACAACCTGCGCGGCACCGTGATTTATGTGGGACAACGGTTGAAAATCCCCGCCAAATCGGGAAATAATCCGGGCGGGGACAAAAAACAGCCTCAGACCATCGTGCACGTCGTGCGGCGGGGCGAAACATTGAGCTCCATCGCCCGACGCTATGGCGTGACGGTGCTGCAGATCAAGAAACTGAATGGTCTCAAAAACAGCAATCTCATTCGCGTGGGGCAGAAATTGTTGATTTCGGGCAACCCGAAGGACGTGAAGAGGAAGGCGCCCAGAGGAAAGAAAAAATTCGTGGTGGACATTTCGCAACAGCGGTGCTGGCGCTATGAAGGGGACAAGCTTCTGAATACATGGCGCTGTTCGACAGGCCGCAACAATTCCACCAGAGTGGGCAAGTTCCGGGTGCAGAGCAAAATCCGCAAGGCGTATGGCTCCACCTGGAATATCTGGATGCCCTGGTGGCTGGGCATTTACTGGTCCGGTCCCATCGAAAACGGCATCCATGGCCAACCCTGGAATGCCAAGACGGGACGGCGCACCTGGGCGGGCCTGGTGGGCACGCCCATCACCTATGGATGCGTGATGCTGAATGACAAAGCGGCCAAAACCTTGTGGGAGTGGGCCGACATCGGCACGACCGTCATTATCAAGCGATAAGCGTTCCGAAACGCGCCTAAGGCCTGCGAGCATTCCCTTCCTAAGGGGTGGAGGCGACTGCTCGCGGGCCATCTTGGCGGATTCACTTTTCGGCAGATCTATAGCGAACCTGAGGCGTTGCGCTAACCGCGGCAACGCCTCGTTCACGCGCCGGCTGGCGGCTACAAGCCGCCTTTTTCCAAACCCACTTCACAAATCCCTTTTTTCGTTGTATCATAGAGATGTCATCCTTCCTACACTCTCTGATCGGAGGCGCTATCGCATGACCCATCCTTCTCGCTAGAGATCGAACCGGAACACGTCTTCCCTGTGAATCTTTCACTACCTCACCTGACAACGTTGTCATGCCTATAGGAGGATACGATGAAGAAGTATTGGATTCTTTTCATTGCGCTGTTCGCGCTGACGGCCCTGGTGCTGGCGGGATGCGGCGGCCAGGCCAAGCTGGGCACGGAGGACAATCCCATTGTGATGTCTTTCGTTCCTTCCGGTGACACGCAAGAGATCATCGCCAGCGGTGACCAACTGGCCCAGATGATTCAGGATAAGACGGGGCTGGTGATCAAAGCGAATGTGGGAACCGATTTCGCGGCCGTGCGCGAGGCCATGGGCGCGGGCAAGGCCCATATCGGCTGGCTCAACACCTTCAACTACATCCTGGCCCATGAAAAATATGGCGTGGATGTGGCGCTGGTCACCGTGCGGTTCGGCTCGACATCCTACAAAGGCCAGATCATCGTGCGGGCCGACAGCGGCATCAAGAGCCTGGCGGACCTGAAGGGCAAGGTCATGTGCTGGGTGGATCCCAACTCCACCTCTGGTTACATTGTCCCCCGCATTTTGCTCAAGGCCAATGGCATTGATCCCGACAAAGACTTCGCCAAGACCATCGAAGCAGGCTCCCACAACAACGTGGTCACCCAGGTCTATAATGGCGACTGTGACGCCGGCGCCACCTATGTGGACGCCCGCAGTTCGGTGGAGAAGGACATCCCCGACGTGAAGGAAAAGGTCGTGGTGCTGGCCACCACCTCGGAAATCCCCAATGACAATGTGTCCTTCATCAAGGACTTCCCCACGGACATGCGGGATAAGATCGTCAACGCCCTCCTGGAGATCGCCAACACGGAGGAAGGCAAGCAGGCTCTGAACCAACTGTACTCCATCGAAGGGTTGGAAAAAGCGGATGACAGCTTCTACGACGCCTTCCGGGCCGAGCTAAGCAAGGCGGGCATCAACATCGAGGATCTGGCGAAATAGCTTTTCTGTTGGACGCCGCCCTCGGGCCCGTCGTCCCCATCGAATCGGCTTTGTAGACCGGTAAACCAGGAATCCATCATGCGGACGCCATTGCCCGTTCCTGGTCTACCGGTCTACTGATTTCGCTGTCCAGGTTTTTGGAGGAGCCTCCATGCTACGTGTCGAAAACCTCACCAAAGTGTTTCCTGGGGGAACCGTCGCTTTGAAGCATGTGAGTTTCGAGGTGAAGGAGGGCGAGTTTTTGGCGGTGATCGGGCTTTCGGGCTCGGGAAAATCGACGTTGTTACGGTGCATCAACCGCTTGATCGATCCCACCGAGGGACGGGTGATCTGGAATGATGTGGACATCACCGCGGCGAAAGGGAAGGAGCTGCGTCACATCCGCCGCCAGATCGGCATGATCTTCCAGCAGTTCAATCTGGTGAAACGCAGCACCGTGCTCACCAATGTGCTGGCGGGCAGGCTGGGATACGCCCATCCGGTCTGGAGCTTGTTTCATATCTTTCCCAAAGAGGATTACGACCGGGCTTACGCCAATCTGGAACGGGTGGGCATTCCGGAGAAGGTGCATGTTCGGGCGGATCAGTTGTCGGGAGGGCAGCAACAGCGGGTGGCCATCGCCCGCGCGTTGATGCAGGAGCCCAAGCTCATGCTCGCCGATGAGCCCGTGGCCAGCCTGGACCCGGTGCTGGCCCATTCCATCCTCCGCTATCTGGAGACGCTGAATCGGGAGGATGGCATTACGGTGCTTTGCAGCCTGCACTTCCTGGACCTGGTCCACCGCTACGCCACTCGCGTCATCGGCCTGAAGGATGGCGAGTTGGTGTTCGACGGCCACCCCTCGGAGTTGACGCCCGAGAAATTCAAGGAAGTGTACGGCGAGGAAGCGGAAATGGTGACCGTCAGCGGCGAACGATTGTAATTCTCGGAGCGTGCCATGCCATCGCAATATATCCCCGACGCCCCTTCCCAGCCCAAACAACGCAATCCCTGGCTGGCGATGTTTCTTTCTTTTCTCCTGCCCGGCGCTGGGCAGGCGTATCTTGGCTATGCTTCGCGCGGGTTCGGCGTTTTCCTCACCGTCATCGTTCTCATCGGATTGATCTTGTGGCGGGGCGCGGGCGTGCTGTTCGCGCCGGTGTTGGGCATTTGGGTGTGGAATGTGTGGGATGCCTGGCAGTTGAGAAAGGGTCGCCAGACGCGGATGACGGTCCCCGCGCTCCTGGCTATCATTGTCATTTACAGCATCGCATTCATCACCACCGAGGTGCAGCCTCGACGGATGATCACGGGATGGAGCTCCATGGCTCCTTACATGAAGGCGCTATTCCATCCCGAATTGTTCGAACATCCCACCGAAGACCTCATCGGCTCCGCGCCGATCCTGGTCCCATGCGTGGAGCCGCTGCCCGAACCTGAACGCCAACCCACGTCCCATCCCAAACTCGTTCTCGATAAGGCGTGTGCCAATGTTGGGGATGCATTAACCATCCAGGGCGAGGGTTTTTTCCCCAATTTTGAAGGCGAATTGTGGTGGATCAACCCCATCGGCGACGTGCAAAGGGTGATCATCGATGGCAAACCTGCGACATTCATGACCGACGCGCAGGGAAGGTTTACGATCACCATCACGGTTCCCCTGGCCGTGCCTATCTCGGAACAGCCG
>CAZDCN010000173.1:0-5383 GCA_964503945.1 uncultured Caldilineales bacterium | reverse complement strand
TGAGAGGGAACAGGGATTCCTGCAGCAGGTATTCCCGCCCGATCTGCTGGGCCAACTCCACATCGGACCGGACCAGGTCTTTGTTCGCGGGCAGGGCGTCGAGATTCGGGCGGATGTCGCGCACCACCACCTGTTCCGGGTCCAGCTCTTTGGCCAGGAGCAGATGATAGATGGACTTGCCCAGCCGGTTGGGTTGCAGGCCCAGGGACGCGGTCAACGCGGCCTGTGGGTCCAGGTCCACCAGCAGGGTTTTGTAGCCCATGGCAGCGGCAAGCGCCCCAACGTTGAACACGGTCGTAGTCTTGCCTACGCCGCCCTTCTGATTGGCTACGGCAACAATTCGGGTCATGATGACTATCCTTGACGATGGGGGGGAGAGGATAGGGGGGACGTTGGGAGCAAGTATACCATAAACTGGACAATCCCGTCCACAGCCTGTATAGTAGGATCAGCAATTTCAAATTGGGCGCAGCTTGAAAGCCCCCGCCTTTGGCAAGGCCGCCCGGCGATGAAGTCGCCGGGCTAGAAAACCGCGCCGGATGAAGTCCGACCAGTCCGCACGGGCGCCGGAAGTTCCAACCCGCGGCCAAAGCCGGGTTCACCCGGCGTTGTGTCGTAGCCCGGAGCTCCGGGTGATCACGCGCCAATACGGAAGCGTTGCACACTGCGTAAGGAGACGTCATCATGAAAACTGACATTTTTTTCTGGGGATGGCTGATCCTGGCCCTGATTTTCTTCGCGGGCGAGATACTGACGGCAGGGTTCTTTTTGGCCGCGTTTGGCGTGGGCGCGGCCCTGGCCGCATTGGCTGCCATCTTGGGGCTGGATATCATTTGGCAACTGGCTATTTTTGTTCTGGTCTCCTCCATCGCCCTGTTCCTCTCGCGACGTTTTGCCGAAAGCGTTTCTCCTCCGCCACAAAAAGCCCAAGTGGGCATCGATCGCGTGAGGGGCAAGCGGGCTGTGGTGATTGAGACCATCAACGTCATCCAAGGCACGGGCATTGTGCGCGTGGATGCTGAAGAATGGCGGGCTGTTCCCGAAGATGCGTCGCAAACGATTCCCGAGAACGCCATTGTGCAGGTGGTGGACGTGAAGGGAACCCGCCTGGTAGTTCGTCCTGCAGAGTAACACAAAACATTCTCCCCAGGAGGTTCATCCCATGGCAACGGCATTGGCAATTCTGTTTTTCATCCTGTTGGCCTTTTTTGTGCTGATCGTGGGCGCGTCCAGCATCAAAATCGTCTCCCCCTATGAAAAAGGCGTGGTCGAGCGATTGGGCCGCTATGTGCGCACAGCCAATCCCGGCCTCACCATCATCGTTCCCTTCATCGACAAGATGCGCAAGATCGACATGCGCGAGCAGGTGGTGGACATTCAACCCCAGGAGGTCATCACCCGAGACAACGTTGTGGTTACCGTGGATGCGGTCGTGTTTTACGAAGCCACCGATCCGGTGAAGCTGGTCTACAACGTGGCCGATTTCTTCGATGCCGCCACCAAACTGGCGCAGACGAACTTGCGTAACGTCATCGGCGAGATGGAGCTGGACGAGGCGCTGACCTCGCGCGAAGTCATCAATACGAAGCTGCGCGAGGTGTTGGATGACGCCACGGACAAATGGGGCGTGCGCGTGGTGCGGGTGGAGATCAAACGCATCGATCCCCCCGGAGATGTGACCGAGGCCATGCACCGGCAGATGAAGGCGGAACGGGAGAAGCGGGCCAATATCCTGGAGGCAGAAGGCTTCCGCCAGGCCAAGATCCTGGAGGCGGAAGGCGTGCGGCAGTCGAAGATTCTGGAAGCCGAGGGCGAGGCTGAGGCCATCCGTCGCATCGCCGACGCCCAGCGTTATAAGCTGGAGATCGAGGCTCAGGGCCAGGCCGTGGCTGTGCAACGGGTGTTCGACGCCATCAAGGAGGCCAAGCCCGACGACAAGCTCATCGCCATTCAATATCTGGAAACCCTGAAAGTGGTGGCCGATGGACAGGCCACGAAGCTCTATCTGCCCTACGAGGCCTCGGGCATTTTGGGCGCGCTGGGGGGCATCGGCGAGCTGTTCCAGGATAAGAAGGCGGATTCGGATGCTTGATGCGAGCGTAGGGCGGCGGAGGCGGCCAGACCGTCCCGCCGCCTCTTCAAAATTTGTCAACTAGATGTCAGGAAAACTGGAGTGGAAAGGCGTAAAATGAGGATGGAAACGATTCTCGCCCCCACGATCTTCTCGCTTTTCCCTCCAAACATTGCCATGAATTCGCTTTTGCAGACTGTGCAGGCTCTTATCCGCCATCATCCCCAAAAGGTGAATTTGCATGTTCCAACGCCATCCGATCTGCAAGCCCTGGATGATTACAGTCGTCAAATGGAGGCGTATCTGGATGTCGTGGGGGATTTGACCAAGTCCCTGGGGAAGGGCGTTAAGCGACTGCGTCGCCGTCAGCGCTATTTCGAGGCGCTCATCGAGGAGTCCGACGCCAATGCTCGACAATTTCACCAGGAGGGGCAGGAGAAGCTGGCCCGGGCCGCGGAGGCGCGTCGACAGGCTGCGGCCGAGGCCGCGCGGGCCTATCAGGCCGAAGCGGATAGTCAGAACGCCCGCCTGCTGGAGTTCATGGACGCGAAGCTGGCTCTGGAGGCTCGTCTGACCGAGGTCCATCGGGAGCGGGCCCGGCTGGAAGCCCGACTGGCCCGAGACGCCCAATGGCAGCCCCTATGAGCCCATGCCGAAGATGCGCCGCGGGCTTTTTGCGCTGATTCCCCTGGCGCTGGGATTGGTCCCTTGGTGGATCGCCTGGCAGTTGCGGGACGCGCTGACTTACGATGACGCTTACATCACCCTGACCTACGCCAAGAATATCGCGGCGGGCCGGGGCTTTGTCTACAATGGCGGGGAGCCGTATCTGGGCACGACGACGCCGTTGCTGGCGCTGTTGCTGGGCGGGTTAGGCGCGCTTTTCCCTCGCATCGGCGTGGATGTGTGGGCGTTGTGGGTGGGGGCCGTCGCCTGGGTTGGCGGCATCTGGATGGCGTTTTTCATCGGGCGGCGGGTGACCGGGCCGTGGGGCGGCGCGTTCGCGGCCCTGGTCATGGCCACGCTGCCCACATTCCCCCATGTGTTGCGGGCCGAGTTTCCGTTGTTCATTTTTCTGGGGCTGGCGGGGGTGTTGCTGAGTATGGTCGGGCGCTATGGGTCCGCGGGCGTCCTGTTCGGGCTGGCGTTTCTGGCCCGAGGCGACGCGGTGATCCTGGCTGGTCTGGCCGGACTGGCCGCGCTCTGGCGGGAGCGGCGGATGCCGTGGAGGATGCTGGGCGGCTTTTTGTTGATCCTGATTCCCTGGGCCGCCTACGCCACCCTCGCATTTGGAGGGCCATTGCCCGCGACCCTGGGCGTGAAACGGGCCCATCGGGCGCTGGGAGCCTGGCCTCATATCGCCGTGGGCTTCTGGCGATGGCTTCGTCATTCCCCGCCGGCGCTCCAGCTCCATTGCTTCGCCAGTGCGCTGGCAGCGGCTGCGGGGAGCGCGTTGTTCATCAGGGAGCGAAATCCGTGGGGATTGGCGGTCATCGGTTGGGGTGTCTTCTACGGGCTGGGCTATCTCTTGCTGAATGTGCCTTTTTACGCCTGGTACGCCACGACGCTCTCGGTCTCCCTGGCTTTGGGCGCAAGCCTGGCCCTGGCACGCGCAGGACCTGACAGGTTCCTCGCGGCCGGCTCGCCATCAACCCCCGTCGCCAACGCCGCACCCCCGGGGGCTTTCCCGCCGACGCCGCGGGAACCTGTCAGGTCAGCGGGGATGCAGATGGCAGCGTGGGCAGGGATCGCCGTCATCCTCCTTGCGGGCGCTTGGGCCCAAACCGCCAAAACGCAGCGGCTGATCACCTGGCGCAACCCAAAGATCGCTGCCTATCTGGACGCGGCCGCTTGGCTGAAGGCCAACACGCCCGCGAACGCCACCGCGGGCTTTATCGAAGTGGGAGCCATCGCCTTCTTCTCCGACCGGCAGATCATCGACCTACTGGGCCTGGTCACGCCCGGAACCGAACCCTATCTCAAAGCCCGGGACAACGCCGCACTTTTCAAATCCCTTCATCCCGAGTATTATATCCGCAACTGCAACTTCGACCCCTGGGGCATGAACCGCCGGGTGCATGAATCGCCCTACTTCCAAGAAAACTATGCGCCTGTCATCGCATTTCCCCAGAATGACAAACCCCCGGTGGTCATCTATCACCGCTCCGACATCCCCGCCCCTCCTCCATCAACCCAAACCCTGGCCTTGCTCCAGGCCTGCCAACCCTGACATCCCCCAAGCGCCATGACCGGACGCCAACGCATTCAAGAGACCTTTGCGCGGCTGCGAACCCTCGGACAAGCCGCGTTCATGCCCTACATGCCCGTGGGCTACCCCAGCCCCGAACTCTCCCCCGCCATCTTCCACGCCTTGGTGGAGGCCGGCGCAGATCTCATCGAAGTGGGCGCGCCCTTCTCCGACCCCCTGGCCGACGGCCCCACCATCCAGGCCGCCACCCAGCAGGCCCTGGCCCAGGGCGTCATCCCCGCCGACGCCCTCGCCCTGGTGCGGCGACTGCGGGCCGAGGGCGTCACCATCCCCCTCATCCTCATGGGCTACGTCAACCCCATTCTGGCCTACGGCATGGAGCGCTATGTGGCCGACGCCGCAGCCGCGGGCGCGGATGGCTTCATCACGCCCGACCTGCCCCCCGACGAAGCGGGCGAGTTGGAAGCCCTGGCCCAGGCGCACGGCCTCGCCGTGATTCATCTCGTCGCTCCCACCAGCACCCACGAACGCCTGGCCCTGGCCGCGTCCCACAGCTCCGGCTTCCTCTACCTCGTCAGCGTCACTGGCGTCACCGGCGCGCGCAAGTCCCTGCCCGTACAACTGGCCGACTTCGTGGGCCGGGTGCGCGCCCACACCGACCTTCCCCTGGCGGTAGGCTTCGGCATCGCCACCCCGGAGCAGGCCCGGGCCGTGGCGCAATTGGCCGACGGCGTGGTGGTGGGCAGCGCCCTGGTCAGGCGGGCGGGGTCAGACCATCCGGTGGAGCAGGTGAAAGCCCTCGCCTCGACCCTGGCCCAGGCCGCGCATCATGCATAATGCATGATGGAAGACTGCTTCTTCGTAAATAACCCACAGATAGGGAGAACCACAGATAGAAGACACAAATAGAGGAAACACAAATGAAAGTCAGGTTTGCAGGTGGCAGGTCGCAGGTGGCAAGTCAACTTGCGCAGCTTCACCTGCCACTTGCAACCTGCCCCTGGCGACCATATTTTCATTCCTTATCGGCGTGCAAGCGCTCATGACGCCTGCTTCGTAAATAAGCGTTGGCGTCGTTGGCGGAGACCTTCTCAGAGCTAATG
>CAZDCN010000172.1:0-5385 GCA_964503945.1 uncultured Caldilineales bacterium | reverse complement strand
CGATGTCACCGGCGTCTCGGTCTATAACCAGAAAAGCCAGGAATTTGAATTTCGCCCCGGCCCCATATTCGCACAAATCGTCCTCGCGGATGAGATCAACCGGGCCACGCCCAAGACCCAGGCCGCGCTCCTGGAAGCCATGGAAGAGCGGCAGGTCACCATCGACGGCGTCACCTACGCCATGCAACGCCCCTTCCTGGTGCTGGCCACCCAAAACCCCATCGAATACGAGGGCACCTTTCCCCTGCCGGAAGCCCAGGTGGACCGCTTCATCATGCGCATTCATCTCGGCTATCCCGATCGACGACACGAGATCGCGGTCCTCGATTCTCAGCAAGACCATCATCCCATCCAGGACCTGGAACAGGTCGTTGCTCGGGAGGAGCTGATGCGGGCGCAGGAAGCCGTCAAGCAGGTCTATGTCGATGATCGGATCAAAGAATACATCGTCGCCCTCACCCAGGCCACCCGACAACACCCCGACGTGTATCTGGGGGCCAGCCCCCGCGGCTCCCTGGCCCTGTTCAAGACGGCTCGGGCCCTGGCCGCCGTCCAAAACCGGGAATTCGTCCTCCCCGACGACATCAAAGAGCTGGCCGCGCCCACCCTGGCCCATCGCATCATCGTCAGCCCCTCGGCCCGCATCAAAAACATCGGCTCCGAAGCCATCTTGCAAGAAATCTTGGAAAGCGTGCCCGTGCCAGGCGCACGCGTCGCCCCTGCCGCCTGATTGCCTTGATCCCCTTGCGTCTCGATTGTGCGTTTCACCACCTGGTCCGCTTTCATCATCTGGCTTGTCAGCCTGATTCTGGCGCTCATCACCGGGAGAAGCCTGCTATACAATACCTTCTACTTCATCACCCTGGTGCTGGCGGGCTCCTGGTTATGGGCGAGACAAAATCTGCGCGGGCTGGAAATCAAGCGGCGCGTGCGCACGCCCCGCAGCCAGGTGGGCCGGTTCGTCGAAGAAACCTTTGAGGTCACCAATCAAAGTCGGCTTTCGAAATTGTGGGTGGAAATCAGGGATGAGTCCGACCTGCCCGGCCATCACGCCTCGCGAGTGCTCGTCTCGTTGGGACGAAAGAAGCCCCGCATCTGGTCGGTGAAAACGCCCTGCCTGCGACGAGGACGCTATCGGCTGGGCCCCATCACCTTGCGCAGCGGCGATCCCCTGGGCATCTTCGAGCTGCAAAAACCCATCCCGGGAACCCACCCCGTGCTGGTGTACCCCGCCACTTACGAAATCCCTGGCTTTCGTCTGCCGCCAGGCCATCTCCCCGGCGGCAAAATCGCGCATCACCGCACCCATTACCTCACCACCAACGTCGCCACCGTGCGGGATTACGTGCCCGGCGACAGCTACAACCGCATCCATTGGCGCTCCACCGCCCGCACCGGCCGGCTCATGGTGAAAGAATTCGAGCTGGATCCCACCAGCGACATCTGGCTCCTGCTGGACCTGGACGCAGCCTGGCACGTGTCTCAGCCCTGGGAGGAGCCCGACATCACCGACATCCCCGCCATCCTGCAAAGCCAATTCCTGCGAAAAGAGCCCGCGCTGGTCCCTTCAACCCTCGAATACGCCGCGGCCGCGGCCGCGTCCATCGCCCAACGCTATCTAGCCGAACGCCGCGCCGTGGGGCTGATCGCCTACTCGCCCCAGCGAAAGGTGCTTCATCTCGATCGCGGGCATCGTCAGTTCACCAAGTTGTTGGAGATGCTGGCGGTGATGGAGCCAACGTCGACCATCGCCTTCGACCGCATGCTCATGGCCGAACGCCATTACCTCACCCGCACATCCACCGTGGTGGCCATCACCCCCTCGGCCGACGCCGATTGGGTCAAGGTGTTGCGGGATTATCGGCACGGCGGCATCAGCGTGACCGCGGTGTTGGTGGCCGCATCCACCTTTGGCCCGGTTCCCAGCTATCGTTCAGTCCTGGCCGAACTCTGGGCCAGCCAGATCCCCACCTACCTGGTGCGTCGCGGCGCGCCCATCTCCACCGCCCTCTCTCATCTCGCGCTCCCCAACGATTGAGGTTGTCGTGATTTACATCCGCCGCCCCACCCTGCACGATCTCAATGAATGCGCCAGGCTCGACGCGTCCTACACCACCCACAAAGTCTGGCAGATGAACCTCCAGGCCGATTTGGGCCGCATTCAGGTGCAATTCCATCTGGTGCATTTACCCCGTCCCATGACCGTGCCCACGCCGCCCGAAACCCGAGACCTGACCAAAGCCTGGCAGCGGGGCGACGGCATCTACGCGGCCCGCCGCGGCAACAAAATCCTGGGCTACATCCATCTGGAAGTGGACCCCGAGACAAAGACTGGACGCATCCGCAGACACGTGGTCGCGCCCGAATTCCGACAGCAAGGCGTGGGGGTGGCGCTGCTCGAACGGGCCGTGGAATGGAGCAGGGAACGGCAATTGCGAGGAATCGAGGTGGCCTTGAGCACCAAAAACCACCCGGCCATCGAATTTTACCTCGCCCACGGCTTCGTGTTCACCGGCTTCAGCGAACACCTGTGGGGAAGCCAGGAAATCTTGATGCACTTCTCGCGCGTGGCGCGATAAGCCTTACATCTCCTCCTGCACGCTGTAGCGGAAACGCTTGCGCGCGTTGAGCATGGCCCGACGCAAGATCTCATGCACCTTCTCGGGCTCCTTGACGTTGTTCAACACCGCCTTGGGCATAGAAGGGTCCGCGCTGTGGATGACCACATCCCCCACGCCCAACACCCGCTCGGTCACGCTCTGCTCGAGATCGATATCCTGGATGCGGATGAGCTCGATGTCATCCCGATCCTTCCCCAACACGCCGCGAACAATGCGCACCCGTTCGGTGGTGATTTGATACTGGGTGACGAAAGAGAGAAAGGGCCGGCCTTCCCACAGGACGCGCTCCTCCCCTTCCTGCATGGCATCCGCCGCCGCAGCCCTGCTGGGCAGACCTGCATCCTCCAGCGATTCATCCACGATCACCATGACGCCGTCCAGCAACGCCCCCACCAGGACTTCCAGCTCCTCCCGGGGGATGGAGGTGATGGAAACGCCGCTATGGGCGATGCTTTTCCAGACGCTCTCGCGCGCTTTGATCTTGATTTGTTCGAGATTGGACATGACGGCCCCTTTTTGATGGGATGGTTGGAACGGGAATGATGTGGATTATAGAAGAAATCCCTGTATCGTGCAAACCCGCTGAACGACTGTTTTCCGCGGCAAGCTGTTTGACGCCCGCGCCTGAAAATGCTACTATCTCCCCATGACCGACGCCCTCTACCTGCGATACCGCCCCCAGACCTTTGAAGATGTGGTGGGGCAGAAACATGTGGCCGAAACCCTGCGCAACGCGCTGCGCCAGGACCGCATCGGCCACGCCTACCTGTTCACCGGCCCGCGCGGCACCGGCAAAACCAGCACCGCCCGCATCCTGGCCAAGGCCGTCAACTGCCTGGCCGAAGATGTGGACGCCCGGCCCGACAACGCCTGCCCCATCTGCACCGCCATCAACCAGGGGCGGCTCATGGACCTCATCGAGATCGACGCCGCATCCAACACCAGCGTGGATGATGTGCGGGCGCTTATCGAAAAAGTGGCTTTTGCCCCCAGCGAAGCCCGCTACAAAGTCTATGTCATCGACGAAGTGCACATGCTTTCCACCAGCGCCTTCAACGCCCTGCTGAAGACCCTGGAAGAGCCGCCCGCCCATGTCATCTTCATTCTGGCCACCACCGAGCCCCACAAAATCCCGGCCACCATCCTCTCCCGTTGTCAACGTTATGATTTTCATCGCATCAGCACCCAGCAGATCAGCCAACATCTGGGCGAGATAGCGGCGCGGGAGGGGCTCAGCGTCACGCCCGAGGCCCTGGGCATCATCGCCCGCAGCGCCACCGGCTCCATGCGCGACGCCATCAGCCTGCTGGACCAGGTCGCGGCTTACGGGCATACGGAGATCGATGAGGAATTGGTGCGGGATGTGTTGGGCATGGTTTCGGGCCTGGCCATCAGCGAATTCGTGGACGCGCTGGCCGGGGGCGACCCCGCCGAGGTGCTCACCCGTCTGCATGAGCTCATCGACCAGGGCGTCGAACTGAGCCAGTTCGTGAACCAACTCATCGACCAGATGCGCACCCTGCTGTTGCTGAACGTGGGCAAAGACCCCAGCCTGGTGGACTTGCCCGACAGCTTGCTGGTCAAAGCCCAGGAACAGGCCGCGAAATTCACCGCGCCGCAGCTTTTGCACACAATCCGCGCCCTCACCGAAGCGGGCCAGGCCCTGAAGACGCCCTTCGCCGGCTATCTGCCCGTGGAGCTGGCCCTGCTCGATGCGCTCAACCTGGATGCCTTGACGCCCGCAGCGCCGCGTGAGATGCAAGCGCCTGCGCCTGCAAAACGGGCCGCCAAACCCGCTGCCAAGCCCTCGCCCGCGGCCCCGCCGCGGCCCGCGCCCCCCAAGCGCACCCAAGGCTCCTCCCCGCCCCCCTCTCGTCCCGCCGCCCCTGCGGCGGACCCCGAACTCGCGGGCGTGTGGAAGCAGCTCCTTCGCACCATGCGGGGCGTCAACCCCAAACTCCAGGCCCTGCTGCGCTCCGGCGAACCGGTGGCGGTCCAGGGCGGCCATTGCTACATTCGCTTTCGCTACGAATTCCACCGGAACCAGGTGAAAGCGGGCATCGACGATCTGAACAAGGGCCTCGCCCAGGTCCTGGGCCGTCCCATGCAGGCCGTCATCCTGGGCGAAAATGAATCCCCGCCCGCGTCGGACGAAATCGACGCCTCCCCTGCCTCCAATCCCAATCCCAATCCTAATCCTGATCCGAATCCTGATTCCCATCCCACCTCCTCCCTCGCCGAACATCCCGTGGTGCGTCGGGCTGTGGAGGAGTGGGGCGGGGAGATTCAGTAAGCTGTCCGACGGCGGGCGAGCCAGCGCCGGCGCCGATGAAAATGTGCAAAGCCCATCCGGCGCGGGCAATCACGTTGGACGTTTGACGCCGATGGTCAACTCGGCCAACCTTGTCGTCAAGCCCTTTTAGCAAACACAGCCAACTTTATTTTCGATACAAACGAGGTTTTTATGGCCAAACGCAAAAAAGCCCCCAAAGGATATCGCTCTCCCGGCTCCCGGCCCAAAGGCCCGCGCATGCCCGGCGGCGGCGACATGATGGCCCAATTCCAGGCCCTGCAAGAGGAAATGGCCCGCCAGCAAGCTGCCCTGGCCGAAGAAACCGTCGAGGTCAGCGTCGGCGGCGGCGTGGTCAAAGTCGTCGCCACAGGCCAGCAGGAGATCCTCTCCATTAACATCCAGCCCGAAGTGGTGGACCCGGACGATGTGGAAATGCTGGAAGACCTGGTCCTCAGCGCAATCAACCAGGCC
>CAZDCN010000171.1:0-5411 GCA_964503945.1 uncultured Caldilineales bacterium | reverse complement strand
GACCTTCTCAGAGCCAGCGTTGGCCGAGCGTTCAACGACGTCATGCGTAAAACGTGATGGCCTCACGCATCACGCATTACGTATTACGAAATTGGCCGCCCGCGCCCAAGGCGAGATTCCCCGAACCCCGGACACCGGACCCCGGACCCCGGACGACCATTATCTTCATCCGTATCGGCGGGCCGCGGCCCGTGAAACCAGCTTTCTAAACCCAACACTCCCCTCCACCCATGCCATGCTGCTAACTCTCGACACCGCCACCCAATTCGCCTCCATCGCCCTGTATGACGGAGAATGGGTGCTGGCGGAACTCAACTGGCGCACCGCCCGGCGCCACACCGTGGAGCTGGCCCCCCAGGTGGATAACCTCCTGGCCCTGGCCGACGTCACGCCCGAACAGATCACCGCCCTGGCGGTGAGCATCGGGCCGGGCTCCTACACGGGCACGCGCATCGCCCTCAGCTACGCCAAAGGCGTCGCCCTGGCCCGCAACCTGCCCCTCATCGGCGTCCCCACCCTGGACATCCTGGTCTATCCCCACCTGCCCGTGCTGGAGCCCGTGTGCGCCATGGTGGCGGCGGGACGCGGGCGTTACGCCTGGGCGTTGTATGACACCGGGGACAGGATCGGGGACAAGTACTTCCCCCGGCGATACACCAAGTATCAAATCAACAACATCGCCGAAATCCTGCTGCAACTGGAGCCCCCCATCATGTTTGTGGGCGAAGTGGACGCGCGCGGGCGCAGAGACATTCGCCAGGCCTGGGAGGAGGACTGGATTGACCTGATCAGCCCGGCCCTGGCCGTGCGCCGCGGCGGCGCGCTGGCCGAACTGGCCTGGCAGCGTCTGCAAGCCGGCGACGTGGACGATCCCGTCTCCCTCAGCCCCATCTATCTGAGATGATTTCGACGCCCGACCTGCCCTTCTTTCTCGATGACATGACCCTGGATGACATCCCCGCGGTCATGAGCATCGAACGGCGGGTCTTTTCCGCCATGTGGACCAGCGGCATCTATCGCCGCGAGCTCACCGCCAACCCCTGGTCCCACTATCGGGTGCTGCGCCCCGCCCGCCCGGACCTGCCGCCCATCCTGGCCTATGGCGGCGTGTGGAAGATGGACCGGAGCGCGCACATCCCCACCATCGCCACCCATCCCGACCATCAAGGCAAGGGCCTGGGCGGCTACCTGCTGCTGCAACTCCTCCTGCTGGGGGAATCCCTGGGCTGCCAGGAGGCGACGCTGGAAGTGCGGGCCTCCAATCACTCCGCCCAGCGTCTCTATCTGCGCTATGGCTTTGAAGTGGCGGGCCTTCGCCATCGCTATTACAATGACAACGGCGAAGACGCCCTGATTATGACCCGGCCTTCCCTGGTGCGAGAGGCGCTGCAGGCCGAGCTGCGGCAACTTCTCCCTTACCTGCGACAACAGTGGTCCCAAACGGCCCGAATCGAAACGGGCGCATGACCAATCCATCCTCTCAATTCAGGAACACCCCAACCCTGCTCCCACCCAGGCCCGCGCCATGACCGCCCAAGACGCGCTGGAACAACTCGCCTCCGAGATTCGATCCTGCCAGAAGTGCCCGCTGGGGCGGTTGCGCACCCACGCTGTGCCGGGCGAAGGGCCCGCGGACGCGGAGATCATGTTCATCGGCGAAGCGCCGGGCTACTATGAAGACCAACAGGGGCGTCCTTTTGTGGGGGCTTCGGGGAAACTTCTGGAGAAATTGCTGGCCGACATCGGTCTCGCCCGCGAAGACGTCTTCATTACCAACGTGGTCAAATGCCGTCCCCCCGCCAATCGGGACCCGCTACCCGCGGAAATCGAGACCTGCACGCCCTGGCTCCACCGCCAGATCGAACTCATCGATCCCCTGCTCATCATCACCCTGGGGCGATTCTCCATGGCCCAATTCTTTCCCCCCACCGCCCGCATCACCCGAATTCATGGCAAGCCCTTGATGCAGGAAGACCGAGCCATCATCCCCATGTTCCATCCCGCCGCGGCCCTGCGCAACCCCAACTGGATGCGGGACATGGAAGCCGACTTCGCTCAAATCCCCGCGCTGCTGGAAACCATACGCGCGAAGCGGGCGGCTCGCCATCTTGACGATCCCGGTCCCCAACAACTCAGCCTGTTTTGACGCGATTCCCATCTCCCTACACACGAATCCCTATGTCACCATCCCTTTCCTTCGAGTCCTCCGACGCCAAACCCCTGCGCATCATTCCTCTGGGCGGCCTGGGGGAGTTCGGCAAAAACATGATGGTGTATCAATATGACGATGTCATCGTCATCGTCGATGCCGGCCTCATGTTTCCCGAAGAGGACATGCCCGGCATCGATCTCGTCATCCCCGACATCAGCTTTCTGGCCGAAAACGCCGAGAAGATCCAGGCCATCCTCCTCACCCACGGGCACGAAGATCACATCGGCGCGCTGCCCTACCTGCTGCGAGAAGTGCAGGCGCCCGTCTACAGCGCATCTCTCACCCTGGGATTGGTGCGCAACAAATTGAAGGAACATCGCCTCACCCGGGAGGCGGACCTGCGGGAGATCGACGAGAACAGCCTGTTGGAGATCGGCCCCTTTCGCATCGAATTCGTGCATCTTTGCCACTCCATCCCCGACGCGCTGGCCGTGGCCCTCCACACCCCGGTGGGAACCATCCTTCACGTCTCCGATTTCAAATTCGATCCGCATCCGGTGGATGGCCGTCTCACCGATGAGGCCAAGCTGCGACGTTTGGGCGAGGAGGGCGTGCGGGTGTTGCTCTCCGATTCCACCAACGCGGAAACGCCCGGATTCACCCCTTCGGAGCGGGATCTGGAGAAAACGCTGGATGCGATCATCGGCAACGCCCGGGGCAGGGTGATCCTGGCCACCTTCGCCTCGAACATCTCGCGGGTGCAGCAAGTCATCAACGTGGCCACTCGGCATGGACGCAAGGTGGGGGTGACGGGCCGCAGCATGATTCAGAACACGCACATGGCCACCGAACTGGGCTATCTCACCCCCCCGCCCGGCGGCCTGATGACCCCCGACAAGATGAACCACATCCCGCCCGACCAGGTGGTGGTGGTGTGCACCGGCAGCCAGGGCGAGCCCACCAGCGCCCTGGTGCGCATGAGCCGGGGCGAGTATCGGCATCTCAAGATCGGGCCGGGCGACACGGTCATCGTCAGCGCCACGCCCATCCCCGGCAACGAAAAGATGATCCAGCGCACCCTGGACAACCTTTTCCGCCTGGGCGCGGATGTGTTCTACGATGAGCTGTTCGATGTCCACGTCAGCGGGCACGGCAGCCGCCAGGACCTGAAGAAGCTCATCGAGCTCACCCGACCCGACTACTTCATCCCCATCCACGGTGAATATCGGCAGCTGGTGCTCCACGCCCGCCTGGCCCGCGAAGCGGGCGTGCCCGGCGACCATGTCTTCGTCATCGAGGATGGCCAGTGCATGGCTGTGACGCCCCAGGGCGTGACGCCCGGAGAGGCGGTGGCCAGCGGGCGGGTGTTCGTGGACGGCTCGGGCGTGGGCGACATCGGCGCGATGGTGCTGCGGGAGCGCCGCCGTCTGAGCCGCGACGGCTTCCTGGCCGTGATCATCGGCCTGGATGCGGAATCGGGCGATGTGTTGCTGGGGCCGGAGATTTTAACCCGCGGCTTCATCTATGTGGAGGAGTCGGAGCAGTTTTTGGCGGATGCCAAGGATGTGGTTTGGGATGTGCTCGATGAGTTTGAGGAGACCGCACAGGTCATCAAATATGTCAAAAAACGCCTGGCCGACTTCTGTTACAAAGAAACCCGCCGCCGCCCCATGATCCTCCCCCTGGTCATGGAGATTTGAGCCTCACCCCACCTTCAATCGCTGCAACAACGCGGGCATGCCTCGCGTCACATAATCCTCGATGATGTCCGCGGCCGCGTCATACTCCCACTGCGCCCCGCCGTAAGGGTCATCGATCCCCGCGGATTCCCCCGCCAGTTCGCTGAGCAACAGGGTTTTGATGATGGCTTTGGGCCAGGTGACGAAAATCGACCGGCGGTGATGCTCCTCCATCACCAGAATCAGATCGGCTTGATCCACCAGGTCGGCGGTGAGCTGCTTGGCCCGATGCTGGCTGATATCGAGGCCGCGGGCCTGCATCGCGTTCACCGAGCCCTCGCTGGCGGGATAGCCCGCCATGGCATAAGTTCCCGCCGAATCCACGACGATGTCCCCATCCAACCCTCGCTCGGCGATGGCCTTTTGCAACAGCGCTTGGGCCATGGGCGAACGGCAGATGTTGCCGGTGCAGACCACAAGGACGTTTTTCGGCATAAGCCCTCAACAAAGAGCAAATCGGCCCGTCTCTGTGAGGACAGGGGCGGGCCGATTTTTAACGTTTGCGGATATATCAGGCAATGATCGGCTCGATCAACCCGTAATCGCCGGTGCGACGACGATAGAGAACGTTGATCTGTCCGGTTTCAGCATTCAGAAAGACGAAGAAGTCGTGCCCCAGAAGCTCCATCTGCTCCACAGCTTCCTGCGCGTCCATGGGATACACCTCGAAGCGTTTGCGGCGTACGATCGCGGCTTCCTCGGGCGCTTCCTCTTCCACCAGTTCCGCGACAGGGGACAGGGCCTCTTCCAGGATGTTGGCTTCGGCAATGGCCCGTTTATGGTTGCGGGCCCGCTTGCCCTTGAATCGGCGAATGCGCCGCTCCAGCTTGTCCGCGACCGCGTCGATGGAAGCGAACATGTCGCCGGTGCGCTCCTCCGCCCGCAAGATGGTGCGGCGGCTGCGGACCGTCACCTGGGCCACCGCTCTATCCGAGGCGCTGCGCGTGCTTTCTTCGCGAAGCTCCACCCGGATCTCATCGATGTCCGGCAGATAGCGCTCCAGCCGCCCGATCTTCTTCTCAACATATTGTCTCAGCCAGTCGGTCAACTCTACGTTGTGGGTTTGGATGATCAGGTTCATCATGGTGAGACTCTCCTTTGAAATATCCGGCCATGTCAGCTTGGCGTCGGCCAGAGGATGGTAAGAGTTCGGGTGCAGGACGCGTCACGACAACGGTTCCGGATTCGGAGCCGCGAACCATGACCAGACGCACACACTTCTCCCAGGAACCCTCTTGCCAATAGCGTTGCAACTAACCGAAAAGCGTCGTCGTTCGGGCATCTCTACACTAACTCCTTGCCCTAGTATAGCACGGTTTTCCCGTTTCGCCAATAGCCTTTGGCGAACTCGGGCGCGTTTCAAAATGGGGACGCATTTTTAAACGGGAACGCGGATAACGCAGATGCTTCGCCACGCGGATTTGCGCAGATCATTGTTCTGATTTTTTCCTTCATCTGCGTTTAACTGCGTTCTCCAAATCTATTTACGAAGCAGGTATCATGAGCGCTTGCACGCCAAT
>CAZDCN010000170.1:0-5437 GCA_964503945.1 uncultured Caldilineales bacterium | reverse complement strand
GGCGCTACAACGTACGGCTGGCCGGGCGCAAGGGCGTGGTCGTGCGGGAGGGGAATGCGTCCGATCTGGAGGCGTTCATCGCCCTGATGCAGACCACGGGCCAGCGCAAGGCTTTCGGCGTCCACGCGCCCGACTACTACCGCGCGTTCTGGCGGATTTTCGCGCCCGCGGGCCGGGCCGTCCTTCTGCTGGCCACGTTTGAGGAGGAGCCCCTGGCCGGGATCCTGGTGGGGCGTTCGGGCGGACATGCGTACTATTTCTACGGCGCCTCGGGAAACAAACATCGCAATCTCATGCCCAGCCACCGGCTGCAATGGGAGGCCATGCGCTGGGCCAAGGCCCGGGGCTGCACCGGCTACGACCTGTGGGGCGTCCCCGACGAGGTGGCTCAAGACCCGGACGCGCCCATCCCCGACCCGCCCGAGGGCATGTGGGGCGTGTGGCGCTTCAAACGGGGCTTCGGCGGCCAGGTGGTGCGCTATGTGGGCGCGTGGGATTGGGGCTATCTGCCGGGCGCGTTGGCCGCGGCGCGAAAACTGCATATTTAAGTCAACGAGCCTTCCCCATTGCATTTGACATCCCCCTACCGAGGGGTTAAGATGAACCATCCTGACAGATAATCGCTTTGCGACGCCGGAAACGTCCATCATGCTCGTTGAAAACAAACACAGCTCGCTACAATCCCTCCGTTTGCGCAATTTCAAAAGCTATCGAGAAGCGCTTCTACCCATTGCGCCCTTCACCGTGCTGATCGGCGCCAACGCGTCGGGGAAAAGCAACGCCATCGAAGCGCTCCACTTTCTTCATGGCATGGCCACCGGGCGCTATTTCGATGACATTTATAAAGATTTGCAGGATGCGGGCATTCTTCGAGGACGCAGGAATGAGCTCGTGTGGGAGAAGGGAGATCGTTTCGCCCTGGCGATCACTGTGGATGATCCGCCCGACCAATTGACCTGGCAAATCGGTCTTTTAGTGCAACCCGAACTCGTGGTGGAGGAAGAGCGTCTTACCTTGGCGGGGGAAGCCATTTCGACCTTTGAAACCGAACGCAGGGAGGATTCGCCACCCCATACCGTCATCGTCCGGTACAACAATTTTGCAAGAGGGGGCAAAAAGCCTACCTTGTGGGCCGATGATCGGCAACCCATTTTCTCTCAATTGAATACGCCAGCTGCGTTTACCACCAAGAAGGCCCAACAAGTCATCCCCAAGCGGGTCGAAACGTTGCGCGCCATCCTCAGTAACATTCATTTTTTGGAGCCAAGACCAGCCCGCATGCGCGATTACGCGCCCATTGATTCGGGGGATCAGCTCAGCCCTGATGGAAAGAATGTCTCGGCTGTGCTCTATAACATCTGTGAAGAGCGAAGACAGAAACATCAGGTCCTGGAATTCATCCGCTCGCTACCCGAGGGAGAGATCACAGCCATCGATTTTATCGAGACCTCGCGGAATGATGTGATGCTGCAGATTACCGAGCAGTTTGGGGCCAGGAAACAAACGTGGGATGCCGCCATGCTATCGGATGGCACGCTGCGGGTGTTGGCCGTGGCCGCGGCCCTGCTTTCCGCTCCCGAAGGATCGCTTATCGTCATCGAAGAGATCGACAATGGCGTGCATCCCAGCCGCGCGGATATGCTCATCAAACGGATGATGGATGTGGTGCAGGCGCGTTCGCTGCGGGTGCTGCTTACCACCCATAATCCCGCTCTGCTCGACGCCTTGCCCACCGCATTGTATCAGGATGTCGTTTACTGTTATCGGGATAGAGAAGATGGCGACAGCCGATTGATTCGTCTGGCGGAGCTGCCCGATTATCCGGCCCTGATGATGCAGGGCTCCTTGGGCGCGTTGCTCGCTCGTCGTCTGTTGGAAGAGGCCGTTCAACAGCCCGATGGTCGGGAAACGCGCCAGCAACAAGGTCTGGAATGGCTGAAGGCGTGGCAGGCGGAGAGAGTGTAAATGGCGCGGATGCATGTCCTCATCGACACATCCATCTTCCTTCACATTCTCCGGGCGCCGGGGTATGAGAACCCAACCCAAGAGGCGAGTCTCGCGAAGTGCATGGAGCATTTGTTGGAATCGGGCGCCGTGCTGTATCTTCCCCTGACCACCATCCTGGAA
This sequence comes from uncultured Caldilineales bacterium, assembly GCA_964503945.1. Lineage (GTDB taxonomy): Bacteria > Chloroflexota > Anaerolineae > J102 > J102 > M2005. The sequence goes on along the minus strand of CAZDCN010000170.1, from coordinate 3,310 downwards.
ACCGGGAATCACATCGGGCATATGCCCCATGGCGGGGAGCGACGACGGGCTGCCCAACATTTTGTCAACAGAATCCAGGAGGCGTTGGATGGAAAGGCCCCCTGGCATGTGGCGCCCTTCGTTGATGAGAACGCGCTGAAGCGTTATCTGGCGGAATTTGAATAGTACGCAGTGCAGGGGCTGGGACTGGGGGATGTGCTCCTCATCAAGGATGCGGCGAAACGCCTGAGTGAATTCGCTCAGGCGCGCGGGGAAGCCGTCTGCATCTGGACGCTGGACAAGGCGCTTCGCGCCTATAGCCCCACTCCCTGCCCTCCACCCTGTCGATAAACGCCTACTCCCCCGTCACCCACAGGGGCCGAGCCAGGTTGATGGGCCGCACGCTGTTCTCGAATCCGCTCTTGCCCGCCGCGTCCGGGCCCGGATAGAGCCCCACCAGACGCCCGTTTCCATCCAGCGCCGGCGCGCCGATGTTGCTCCGGCTCAGGGCGATGTCGGTGGAGATCCAGCCCCGCTCAGCATGAATGGCCGCGTCGGGCAGGATGCTGACCGCCCGGCCCTCACCCAAGGCCAGAGCTTTACCCATGCTGGACCCCACGCCCTCGCCCCCGGCGGGGAAGCTGATGACGGCGATGGCCGCGCCCGCCTCCAACGTATCCGAATCGCCCAAAGGCATGGCGGGCAGGGAGAAGCTGTTGGGCAGGGGCGAGCCATCCTTTTGGGCGAAGATCTGAATGACGGCCATGTCCCGCTGGCGGTCGGCCCGCACCACATGGGCCAGATACCAGTCCAGCGTGTTGGGTTGCTCGCGGCTGAACACGCCCACCATGGCCTGATTGCGGCGGTTATACGACCTTCCCGTGGCGGGATTGACCACCACGCTATACGCGGTGAGAATGCGCCCTTTCTCGGTGAGGATGACGCCCGTGCCCGCCTGCCCGTTGGGCGTATCCCCCACGGGCGTCAGGATGAAGACGGTGGCGGGGATGGCGCCCGCGTAGCGGGCGTAGGGCGATGGCGTCGCCGTGGGTTGGGACGCGGTGCGCAGTTGGGGCGCTAGCGCGAACGCCACCGCGGCCACCCCCAACAATCCCAACACCACGCCCAACAGGGCATAGGGAAGATAGCCTCGGGAGGTCGAGGCGGAGGCTGGCGTTGCGGGGGGAGGGGGAGCCGGCGTTTCCTCTTCGGGGGGAAGATAGACCATGCGCAAGGTCACGCCCCCCACCTGGAAGCTATCCCCGGGCTGCAGAAGCCGCGGCTCCGCGATGCGCTCGCCATGCAGCCAGGTGCCGTTGGCGCTGTCCCGATCGTAAAGCCATGCTTCCTGCCCCCGCACGCGGATGTAGGCGTGATGCCGCGAGACGCCCGGGTCCGTGAGGATCACGTCGTTTTCGGGCGCGCGGCCAATGCTGAGGCCGTCTTCTTCGTCCTCGCTGATGGGATAGCGATAACCGGAGGGTTCGATGAGAAACCAGGGCATAGGAGGCGCGTGGGCGTATCGGTGAAAGAGCGTGGGGGAAGATAAGCAACCGGGCGGCGATGGGGCCAGGCTTGGACATCATCGGCTGTGTTCCCCGAACACGGACGGGGGTTCATCGACGATGAAGAGGTTGTGATGGACGTGCGTCACCAAAGCCAATCACGAAGACGAAAGGTTTTTCCAAATGGATTGACAAACTGCACGCCTTCGATGGTTTGCCCCGAATTGAAATCCTCGCTGAACACGAGGGGAATCTGGTTCATACGGGCCGCAGCCCAGATCTGGGCGTCCCCAAAATTGAGTTGATATTCTCGCACGCCGCGAGCCGCTTCCAAAACCACCATGCCGGTCAAATCCAACACCGTCCAGAATCGCAAAAAATGTTCGATGCGCTCGTATGCCGCGGCAGGGGAAAGGGGGGCGGGCAATTTGCGAGTAACGGTGACAAAGAATTCTGACAACACCTGAACGCTGATGACCCCGGCTCCAGAAAGAATCAACTCGTCAATGAGGTCGAACGCCAGCCGTTGTTTTTGGGGTTCTGAACGGTCATAGGCGTAAACCAGCACATTGGTATCGACGAAACATTTAGCGTTCATGCAAATCCTCTCGCCGCCAGGTGCGTCCCCCCTCTACGACGCCTTGCGCCATCCAAGCCCGAATGTACTCCTTTTCCGACTGCCAGGCTGTCAGGTCTCGGGCGGAAAAGGGCGCGCCGCGGGCGTATTTGTCGATAGCCTGGCGGATGATTTCCGCCTCAGAAGCGCCGTGTAAGCGCGTCAGACGCTTGAGGGTTTGTTCTTGCTGGGGCGTGATGTAGATTTGCTTCCGCACTTTGGCGTTCATGGTTCTCTCCAGAACGAGTATACATCAGATTGTACATTGCTTTCGCTTTTGTACAAAACGCAGCCCTTGAGTTTCCATTTGGGAGAGTGTGGGAGGATGGTCGATGATGAAAGATCAATGATTGAAGATGACGAAAGGCATGGCAGCAAGCCTCTTTCATCTTCAATCATGCATCTTTTTGCTATGGACGATAGCGTCCGGCCTCAGGTTCCGCGGCGCAAATAGGCGACCGCGATCTGGCTCATGATGGCCGCGGCCAGGGGCAACGCGTCCTCGTGGATGTCGAAGCGGGGGTTGTGATGAGGCCCGCGCGCGCCGCCTTCTGGCGCCGCGCCCAGCAGCATATAGCACCCCGGCACGCGGTTCAGCACCTCGGACATATCCTCCGAGACCATAATGGGCCGAATCTGAACGATCTGCTCCTGGGGGAGGAGGGTCCGCGCGGCCTCGCGGGCGATGGCGGCCATGCGCGCATCGTTGATCACCGGCGGCGTGTATTCGTTTTCCCGGACCTCGAAGGTGAAACGGGCTCCATGCGCCCGCGTCACCCCATCCAACACCTCCACCATCCGCCGGATGAGCAGATCCCGCACCCGGGGATCGAAGGTGCGCAGGGTGCCCTCCATGGACGCCTGTTCCGCGATGACGTTGAACGCATCTCCCGCGTGCAGGCTGCCGATGGTCAGCACTGCAGCGTCGTGGGGCGACACATTGCGGCTGACGATGTGATGCAATGCGTTCACCGCCTCCGCGGCCGCCAACACCGCGTCGATGGCGTCTTCGGGCACAGCGCCATGCCCGCCCCGGCCGGTGATGACGATATCGAAATGATCGGACGCGGCCATGAGCGGTCCCGGCTGCACCACCAGCCTGCCCAGGGGGAATGGATTCCACAAGTGCAGGGCGAAAGCCGCGTCGGGCCGGGGGGCGTCCAGCAGACCGTCCTCAATCATGGCCCGGGCCCCGCCCAGCCCCTCTTCC
>CAZDCN010000169.1:0-5465 GCA_964503945.1 uncultured Caldilineales bacterium | reverse complement strand
TCATGCTGGGCGCCCGGGCCACGGCCCGCAAGATCGCGGAAGCCATGGCCGCCTTGGCCAACGCGCACGGCGGCCTCGTCATCCTGGGCGCGACCAACGCCCGCAAAATCGTTGGCGTCGGGGACCCGGAAGTCGCGCGGGAATTGATGACCTCGGCCGCGCTGCTTCCTTCGCCCCCCCTCATCCTGCCCCTGCCCCAGCTCGTGGAAGTGGACGGCAAGACCCTGTGCGTGAGCAAGGTGCCCGCGGGCCTGCCTCACGTGTATAGCGTGCGGGGGCAGTACCTGGTGCGTTCGGGCCGGGAGACGCGCCCTCTCATGCCCCACGAACTGCGCGTGTTGCTGCTCAACCGCAGCGAGGCCAGCTTCGAGGCGCAAACCCCGCGCGGGGCCACGCTGGAGGCCCTGGACCCGGACCGGATCCGGGCTTATCGCCAGCTCCTCAATCTCTCTCCCATGGAGGATGCCAACGACCTGTTGCTCAGTCGCGGCTGTTTGGCCGAGACCGAGAAGGGCTTGCGGCCCACCATCGCCGGCCTTCTGCTCTTTGGCAAAAATCCCCAACGCTGGCTGCGATCTGCCGAAATCACAGGCGTGCGCTACGCGGGGCCCACCATGAGCGACGACTTTATTCGCGAGGACATCCGCGGCGTTCTATCCGAGCAGATTCGCCAGGCCGAGGCCTTTGTCAACGCCAACATGCGTCGGGGCATGCGCATCCGCGGCCTGGAGCGGGAGGAAGTGCCCGAATACCCGGTCTCGGTGGTGCGCGAGGCCATCGTCAACGCGGTGGCCCACCGCGATTACAGCATCCGCGGAGACAACATCCGCATCCTCATGTTCAGCGACCGCATGGAGGTTTACTCGCCGGGGCGATTGCCCGGACATGTGACCCTGGACAATCTGGTGGATGAGCGGTACAGCCGCAACGAGGCCATTGTGCAAGTGTTGGCCGAGATGGGCTTCATCGAGCGTCTGGGCTATGGCATCGATCGGATGATTCGGGTGTGCCAGGAGGAGGGGCTGCCGCCGCCCGACTTCACCGAAACCAGCGCTGGGTTCAAAGTCACGATTCACAGTCGCGCGGAATCCCTGGTGGGCGCGGGCCCGCCCGTCAACCTCTACGCCCATCTTCAACTCAACCCTCGTCAGGAAAAAGCCCTGGCCTTTTTGCAGAAAAATCGCCGCATCACCAATCGCGAATATCAGACGCTATGCCCGGACGCCAGTCCCGAAACCCTGCGTCGCGATCTGGCCGACCTGGTGGACAAAGGGCTGATCCTCAAAATCGGCCAGAAACGGGCGACATTCTACATCCTGAAGTAAGGAGAACGCCGATGAGCTTGCTCGATCGAATCAATCACGACCTGAAAACCGCCATGAAGACGAGGGATGCGCCCGCGAAGCGGGCTTTGCGCGGGGTCAAGGCCGCCATCACCCGCGCGGAGAAAGACAAGGGCAATCGCCCCCTCAGCGACGAAGAGATCATCGCGGTGTTGCGTAAGCAGGCCAAACAACGCCAGGACAGCATCGAAGCCTATCAGAAGGCGGGTCGCGAGGATCTGGTTCAGGAGGAGCGGGAAGAGTTGGCGGTTATCGAAAAATACCTTCCTCAATTGATGGGGGAGGATGAAATTCGCGCGATGGCCCAACAGGTCATTGACGAGGTGGGCGCGACCAGCCCTCGCGACATGGGCAAGGTCATGGGCAGGCTCATGTCTCAGCTCAAGGGCAAAGCCGATGGAAGGCTGGTCAATCAGGTTGTGCGCGAATTGCTGCAAAAATAGCATGCCCGCGGCGGTGCATGCCTTTTGGCCCACCGCGAGCTGTCGCCCCCATCGACTAGGTTTCTCATGACGCTTCCTCCCACCGAACACATCCCCGGCCCGCGGGAGCATTTTCTGGCAAAGGTTGGAGCCAACCCGGATCGCTGGCGCGCGCGGCTGCGCCTGGCCCTGTTCGCCCTGACTGTAGGGCTGGTGTTGTTCATTGTGCAGACGGTGGATTTCCCCGGCGCCGGCAGCGTCAAAGTGGAGGTGGGACAGCCCAGCCCCAAAACGGTGGTTTCTCCCATCTCCACCAGCTATACCAGCGAGGTGCTGACCAATGAGGCTCGGGAGCAGGCCCGGCAGAGCGTGCAACCCATCTACGATCTTCCCGACACCCGGGTGGCCCGGCGTCAGATCGCTCGCGCCCAAGACGTCATCGCTTTCATCACCCAGGTGCGCAACGATCCCTACGCCTCGCGCGAGGAAAAGATCACCTGGCTGCAGGCCATTCCCGAGTTGCACCTCACAGATGAGCAGGCCGCGAACATCCTGGATTTGAGCGATAATGAGTGGAAAGAAGTTATCAAAGAGGCCCTGCGCATTTTGGGCGTCATTATGCGGCAAGAGATTCGAGAGGGGGAGGAGCAAAAAGCCCGGCGTTCTGCACCCTCCCTGATCTCGTTGCAGCTTAATGAAAACCAGGCCGATGCCGTAGAAGCCCTGGTCTCGGGATTGATCGTCGCCAACACGTTTTATAATGAGGAGGCGACTCAAAAAGCCCGGGAGGAAGCTGCTCAGGCCGTAAAGCCTGTGCAGAGGAACATCGAGGCGGGCGAGGTGCTCATCCGGGAAGGGGAAATTGTGACCCCCCTCGATATCGAGGCCTTGAAAGAGGCGGGCGTGTTACAGCGCACTCGCACCTGGTATGATCTGCTGGCCGCGGCCCTTTTTTCCAGTATCCTGGTGGGCGTGCTCATCGTATTCGCCAGCTTCCGACGCCGCGATTTCTGGCGCGAAAATCTGCCGCCTTTGCTTCTGGGCGTGATTTTCAGCCTCTTCATCCTGGCCGCCAAGTTGATGATCCCCATGCATCCCATGTTTGGCTATCTGTTTCCCCTGGCAAGCATGACGATGCTGGTGGGCTCCTTGATCGATTTGCCCATCGCGGTGCTGGCCACCGCCATTCATGTAATCCTGGTCGGACAGTTTGCCACGGGCGGCGTGGAGCTGATGGTTTATCTCTTCATCGGATCGGTGGTGGGCGCGTTGGCTTTGGGCAAGGCGGAACGCCTGAACAGCTTCGTGCGGGCGGGCCTGTGGGTGATCGTGGTCAACCTGCTGATCCTGCTGATTTTCCGTCTGCCCGCCTTTCCCACCTTCGATAACCAGTCTATCATCGAACTCGCCTTTTCCGGCGCGGTCAACGGCATCTTCTCCAGCAGTTTTACCCTGGTCATTTTCTACCTGTTGGGCCAGCTTTTCGGCGTGACCACCAGCCTGCAGTTGCTCGAGCTCTCTCGGCCTAACCATCCCTTGCTGCGGCAACTGCTGCTGAAAGCGCCCGGCACCTATCACCACACCCTCATCGTCAGCAACATGGCTGAGGAAGCCGCGGTCGCCATTGGCGCGGATTCCCTGCTGACCCGCGTGGGCAGCTACTATCATGATATCGGAAAGATCATGCGTCCCTACTTCTTCATCGAAAACAACACCGATGGCGAAAATCCGCACGATCGCATCGATCCCTACACCAGCGCCCGCATCATCATCAGTCACGTGCCCGACGGCGTGGAGTTGGCCGAAAAATATCATCTTTCACCCGCTATCATCGATTTCATTCAGGAGCATCACGGCACCACCCGGGTGGAGTATTTCTACCATAAGGCGGTGCAGATGGCGGATGATCCCGACGAGGTGGATGAATCCGCATTCCGCTATCCTGGCCCCAAACCGCATACCAGCGAGACCGCCATCCTCATGCTGGCCGATAGCTGCGAGGCCACGGTGCGGGCCATGCGGCCACAGTCGCGCGAGGAGATGCTGGAGATCATCCGCAGCGTCATCAACCGGCGTCTGATGTCGGGACAGCTCGACCACAGCCCGCTTACGCTCCGTGATCTCACCCTTATCTCCGAGGCTTTCGCCCGGGTGCTGCAAGGCATTCATCATCCCAGGGTGAAGTATCCGGGCGAAGAGACGCCTTCCGAGTCACCTGTCGTTGCCGAAGAATCGGTCATCTCCACGCCCAAGCCTGCTGGTTGAACCCGCCATGACCATCGAAATCGACGTGCTTGAACCCTATCAGGAATTCGTGGACTCGGCCCGGCTGAAAGAGGCCGCTCGTCGCGTCCTGGCGGCGGAGCGCGTTCAGGGGGACCTGGCCATCATCGTCACCGATGACGAAACGGTGGCCGACCTCAACCGCCGTTTTTTGGGCAAGGAAGGCCCCACCGACGTGCTCAGCTTTCCTGTGCAGGGGGCTGAGGCTTCCGACGATTTTGTGCTCCCGCCCGAGGAGGCCCCCTACCTGGGCGACATCCTCATCGCCTTTCCATTCACCCAAAGGCAGGCTGAGCGCGTGGGCCGCCCTCTGGAGGATGAGTTGGCGCTGCTGGTGGTGCATGGGACGCTGCATCTGCTGGGCTATGATCACGCCGCCGAGGAGGAGAAGGCGCGCATGTGGGCCCGGCAGAACGCGATCCTGGCGGAGATGGGGATTCCCCCCCTGGAGGCGTGAGCGTGCGCAAGGAGTTCGCCCGGCTGCAGCGGGCTTTTGCCAACGCCTGGGCGGGCGTGCGTTTTCTGTTCGAGAATGAGCCCAACGCGCGGATCCACCTGGTCCTGGCCGCGACGGCATCCCTGTTGGCTTGGGGATTGGACTTTTCCACGACGGAGTGGGCCCTGTTGGCGTTGACCATCGGCATGGTGCTCGTCGCCGAAGCCATGAACACAGCCATCGAAGCCCTGACCGACCTGATACATCCTCAACGCCATCCCCTGGCGAAAGCCGCCAAGGATGTGGCCGCGGGCGGGGTCTTGATGGCAGCCTTTATGGCGGTCATCGTGGCGCTTTTCCTGTTTCTCCCTAAATTGATGGCGGTTTTCCAGGAATATGTCTGATCCCGTTGGCGTTGAGCTTCCCCCCGCGTTGGATGAGGACGCGATCGGCTATGAGACCCTGCAGCGGATGGCGTCGGTGACCCACTACAACCGGTGGATTTACGAGGAACTGGCGCCTTATGCGGGCCGTCGTCTGTTGGAGGTGGGATGCGGCATCGGCAACATGACGGCTTATTTTCTGGACCGGGAATTGTTGGTGGGCGTGGACCGATTGTCGGCCAGCGTGCAGTTCACCCGACAGCGGTTCAGCCATCATCCCCACATCGAAATCTTCCCAGGCGACATCACCGACCCCGCCATCCTGCCCCGGTTACGCGCTTATCGATTCGATACGGTGATGTGCATCAATGTGTTGGAACATATTGAGGATGACGTGACAGCCTTGCAGCACATGGGGGAGGTGATGGAACCGGATGGGCGGTTGTTGCTGTTGGTGCCCGCCGGCCGATACATGTATGGCTCCCTGGATCGGGCGTTGGGACATTATCGTCGCTACGAACGGGCGGAACTGGCCGGGCGGGTGCTCGGGGCTGGGTTCACCCCCATCCGGCTTCGTTACATAAACATCGCCGGCATT
>CAZDCN010000168.1:0-5468 GCA_964503945.1 uncultured Caldilineales bacterium | reverse complement strand
TTCTGCGTACGCGGCCACAGGGATGGAGCAGCCCCCGCCCAATCCGGCCAGGAACGCGCGCTCGGCCTGGGCCGCAGCCCGGGCCGCGGGGTCTTCCACCGCGGCCAGCAGGGCCAAGGTCTTCGCGTCATCGGCCCGGCATTGCACGCCCAACACCCCTTGACCCGGCGCGGGCAGCATGATGTCAAGGGAAAGGAATTGGGTGACCGCGTCCTCCAAGCCCAGGCGGGTGACGCCGGCCGCGGCCAGCACCACCGCATCGTACTGGCCCTCCCGGGCTTTACGGATGCGGGTGTCCACATTGCCGCGAATGGATTGCACCACGAGATCGGGGCGGTAGGCCAGGAGCTGGGCCTGGCGGCGGGGGCTGGAGGTGCCCACCACTGCGCCCGAGGGCAGCTCATCCAGCGTCCATCCCTCCGGACAGATGAGCACATCGCGCACATCGGCCCGGGGCGGGGTGAGGCCGATGGTGAGGCCGGGCGCATCCTCCACGGGCAGATCCTTGAGGGAATGCACCGCGGCGTCCACCCGCCCCTCCCGCAGCGCCGCCTCCAGCTCCGCGGTAAAAAGCCCCTTGCCGCCGATGACGGGCAGGGGCTTATCCAACACTTTATCCCCGCGGGTGATAATGACCTCGACACGGATTTCGAGATGCGCATGGGCCTGGCGCAACATATCGGCCACGTAGGCGGTCTGCCACCGAGCCAGAGCGGAGGGCCGAGTGGCGAATGTGAGATGTGAGTGCGAAGTGAGCATGGCGAATGCCGCCTCTAAGGAGGAAAAGGGTGCGATGGTCACCGAAGCAAAATTTAGGGAAATTAAATAAACTTCAACTTAATTAAGTAAACCTTATCACATTCTCAGGCTTGACCCCAAAAAAATGTCCTCCAAAATCCCTCTGAAATGAAGAATGAGATTAACCCTACATTAAAAGATCATAAGACCTGACCCAAAGCGTTTTCTACGATGAAAATGGCAAGGAAATGGGGAGCGGACATGAAGGACAAAGAGCCCTCCATGCGCCGCTCCCCACCTGGCGGAACGCCATCGACAGGAGCGCAGGGATGCGCTCTTTGTCTGAGAAACGTTACGCGCCCGAAGTTTCTTCCTCCAGTCGCCAGTACAGAGCCTGAATGGCCTCCCAGATGGCCTCGCGCAGCGCTTCAATCTGCTCCATGTTGGGCGGCTGCACGGGCGTGTTCTCGTCCTGCCGCCCGACATACATAGCCCGGCTGACCTCGATCATGGCCCAGGGCTGCGCGCTCTCCATCCCGTGCGCGGTCAAGTCCCAACCGCCCCAGTATGGATCATTGAGGACCACAGGCCCGGGTTGGTCCGACTCGCACAGCGCGGGGATGCGTTGCAACCGACGTTCCATCTCGTAGCCCAGATACTGCAGATGCTCGGCCTGCATGGTCGTGCGAGGATAGCCGTTACGCAGATAACCGCGGGCGTCGCCCAGATTGGAGACGCAGCCGCGCGGGCGGATTTTCTGTTGCGGGTCATACTTGCCCGGCCCGCGCGCGGCCATGCTGTGGGCGTCGATCACCAGCCGGATGTCGGGATCCCGGGCGATGGCGTCGAGTTGCTCATGCCAGGGATGCCAGTAGTGATGCACCAGTTCTCTTTCTTCGACCAGATCGGGATGCTGACCGGGCTTGAAGATCACCTGGCCGTAGCTGGTGACGTCCTTGATGACGCCATCGCCCACGCGCTTGAGCATGCCGGGGTCGTCGGGGCGGTTGACGTCGATGAGCGCCCGAGCATAAGGGAAGCGCACCCAGTGCGTCACTCGGTCGCGAAAGTCGAAGATGAGGTCGGTGTAGATGTCCGCCTCGTTGAAGATCTGCGCCTCCCCAATCGCCAACCGGCCCTCGAACTCAGGGGGCACATCCAACCCCGCGTGGGGGAGGATGATGGCGATGGGGAGTTTATCGTGGTTGGCGGATGCTTTACCGTTCATGGTCCTTCAATGCCAGAACACGGTGAGATGGGAAAAAGGTGCGAGCACATCGAAATGACCATGCCATTCGATATGTCGCACCTGTTCATATTTTATACGAGCAATTCAGATCCGTTGTTCCAAAAAGCGCCTGAGCGTGCTCTTACCCCTCCAAAATATCGGAAGCATACACGCCGTCGGTCATGATACGACGGCCATCCACCTCGATGGTGCAGCGAGTGGGAATGACATCCACATGGGTTTTGGCCACCCAGTCAGCGCCGGTGATGTGTGCGTAAGGGTTCCCGAAGGCCACGTGCAGGCCGGGGAATTTCTCATCCTGCAGGAGATTGCCTACCAGATGGGTGAGCGCGATGTTCGTGCCAATGGCGAATTCGCCCACCCGCCTGCCGTTGGGATCACTGTCCAGATAGGCGATGAATTCCTCGACCAGGGCCTGATTCTCCCCCGTCACCTCGGTCACCTGACCATTTTCGATGGTGATAACCAGGGGCGTTTCCAGGATGCCGTACTTTTCGGAGAAATAATCGCCCAGGATATCCGCCACAATGACGCCGTTGACATCGGCCGGACAAGTGAACACTTCCCCCTCGGGTAGATTGCCCCAGTCGCCCGGGTGGTGGTAGAGCCCGTGGCAAGGGCGCCAGCGCAACTCGGGGCTGAAAGCGGCTGTGAGATCAGTGCCGTTGGGCGAGGTCGTGCGGATGGTGCGGGCCTGGCGCACGATCTCATACACCTTGTAGGTGATGTCGTGAATGCGCTGGTAATCCACATTCATGCCCTCGCGCATGAGCTGTTTGGTGATGCCGGGCATGTGCCCGTGACGCACCTTCAGCTCCCGCAGGGCTTTGCCCAGCTCCATGCGAAACGCGACTTCGCCCGGCTGTCCTTGCACTGCCATGAAACTGACCGTGGGAGCAAAGTCGCGGATGGCCTGGACGAGTTCGGGCGGGGCTTGCAGCATGGGACGCGGACCGAAGTCTTCCATGAGAAGCAACCGGGTTGCCGCGCCCGCGGCCTCGGCTTCCTGAATCAACGCCCGCCCGATCTCTTCGGTGGGCTGGTCGGAAATGACGATCACCCGATCATCGGGCTGGACATTCATACAAGTGCGCACGGCCACCCGCGCGCCGGGAAGGATGGTGGGGTCGATGGACATGAGGGATGTTGGAATAGAAGTGGAAATAAGGAGGATAGGGAGGATTAGAGCAATTCGATGGCCATAGCCACGGCCTCGCCGCCCCCCAGACAAAGGGCCGCGACGCCCCGCTGGCCGCCATGCTGCCGCAAGGCGTAAATCAACGTGGTGAGCACGCGCGCGCCGCTGGCCCCCAAGGGGTGCCCCAGCGCGATAGCCCCGCCGTGGACATTCACCTTTTCGGGGTCCAGGCCCAGTTCGATGATATTTTGCAGAGATTGGGCCGCGAACGCCTCGTTCAGCTCGAACAGGTCCACATCGGCCAGGTCCCAGCCGATGCGATCCATCAGGCGGCGGATGGCATGTGGCGGCGCGGTGAAAACTTTGAGGGGTTCCACCGCGGCATGGGTGTAGCCGATGATGCGGGCCAGGGGCTGGAGGCCGTGGGCCCGGACGAAGTCGGGATGGCTGACCACCACCGCCGCAGCCCCGTCGGTGATAGGGGGCGCATTGCCCGCGGTGACCGTGCCATCCTCCTCGAACACTGGCTTGAGGCGGGCCAGGGCTTCCAGGCTGGTGTCCGGGCGGATGGGCTCATCCCGGTCCACCACCACCTCCTTGCGCTTTTGCTTCACGGTGATGGGGCTGATCTCATCGCGAAACAGGCCCGCTTCCGTGGCCCGGGCCGCGCGCATGTGGCTTTGATACGCGAACTGGTCCTGCATCTCTCGGGTGATGTGGTAGGTGCGGGCGATCCATTCCGCCTCGTTGCCCATGTGCAGGCCGTTGAAGGGATCGATGAGCCCGTCGTGGACGGTGGCGTCCAGCACCTCGCCGTTGCCCAGGCGATAGCCAAACCGGGCTTTGGGCAGCATGTAAGGCCCCAGGCTCATGCTCTCCATGCCTCCGGCCAGATAGAGCGGCCCATCTCCGGCGCGAATAGCGCTGGCCGCAAACATGACCGCGCGCAACCCCGAGCCGCAGACCTTGTTCAAGGTGACCGCGCCCACACTTTGGGGGACGCCGCCGAAGATGGCGGCCTGGCGGGCCGGGGCCTGACCGCTGCCCGCGGGGATAACCTGGCCCATGAAGACTTCTTCGATCTCGACGGGATCGACGCCCGAGCGTTCGACCACAGCCCGGATGACGTGCGCTCCAAGTTTGGGGGCCGGAATCTGGCTGAGCGCGCCCCCCAGACGGCCCATGGGCGAGCGGGCGGCTGCCAGAATGACGGGATAAATGGGTTCGGTCATCATCCTGCTCCTGTGGGAAATGAGCGAGAGTGGGTGACTACGTCGGAAACGTACGGAAAATGTAGGGGGCCAGAGCGCTCAAGTAGCGCTCAAGGGATGGTGGTCTTGATCAGCGCGGGCGGCTCCACCGGGTCATCGCTCCAGGCGTAGGCGGTCAGCAGTTCATGAGCCGCGGCCTCGGCTTCCGCTTCGGAACGGGCGTGGATCTCACACAGGGGTTGTCCGGCGTTCACCCAATCCCCTATCTTCGCCTGCAAAACGACGCCCACGCTATGGTCAATAGGATCGCCTTTCTTCGCGCGGCCGCCGCCCAGTTTCACCGCGACCTCGCCAAAGGTGCGAGCCCGCACCATCTTCAGATACCCGGCCCGGGGCGAGGTCAGCAGCGAGACCACGGGCGCGGATTCGAGGATGGCGTCGGGATCATCGACCACGCGTGGGTCGCCGCCCTGATAGGCCACAAACACCTGGAATTTGCGCAGGGCCTGGCCGTTGTGCAGGACTTCCTCCACCCGGGCGCGGCCTGCTTCCACGCTGGCCACCCGCCCGCACATGTGCAGCAGATGCGCGGATTCGGTGAGGATGAGCTCTGTGAAATCGGGCGGGCCCTCGCCTTTGAGGGTGGCGATGGCCTCCTTCACTTCCAGGGCGTTGCCCACAGCCAGGCCCAAGGGCTGGTTCATGTCGGTGACCCGGGCAGCGACGGTGCGCCCGGCCAGCCTGCCAATGGCGACCATGAGCCGGGCCAGCTCCGCGGCCTCCTCCAGGGTCTCCATGAACGCGCCGTTGCCGGTTTTTACGTCAAGCAGAATCACATCCGCGCCCGCGGCCAGCTTCTTGGACATGATGGAAGAGGCGATGAGGGCCATGCTGGGCACGGTGGCAGTCACATCCCGCAGGTCGTAGAGCTTTTTGTCCGCGGGCGCCAGGGCTGCGGTCTGTCCTGCCACCACGATGCCGATCTCGGCCAGTTGCTTCTTGAACTCCTCGGTGGTGAGCTCCGCCCGCCAGCCGGGGATGGATTCCAGTTTATCCAGCGTGCCGCCGGAGAAGCCCAGCCCCCGGCCCGACATCTTGCCGATGGGCTGGCCCGCGGCCGCGACCAGGGGCG
>CAZDCN010000167.1:0-5545 GCA_964503945.1 uncultured Caldilineales bacterium | reverse complement strand
CTTTTCCCAACCCATCCCCATCCTCTGGCAGGATGACACCGCGGTGGCAGTGAACAAGCCCGCGGGGTTGCTGGTGCACAACAGCAAATGGGCCGGGCCGCAAGAGACGTCCCTGCGGCAGATCGCGGCCCGTCAGCTGGGCCGGAAGACCTTTCCCATCCATCGGCTGGACCGCCCCACCAGCGGCGTGCTGCTCTACGCGTTCAGCAGCGAGGCGGCCCGGGCCTGGCACGACCAGCTCCGCCAGCCCGACACCCGCAAGGTTTATCTCGCCCTGGCCCGGGGGCGCATCGAGGCTCCCCTGACCATCGATCTGCCCCTGAAGGAGGGGGACGCGCCCCGGCCCGCGGTCACGCACATCGTCCCTCTGGCCTACCACGCGGCGGAGCGCGTCACCCTGGTCGCGGCCCGCATCGAGACCGGGCGCAGGCATCAGATCCGGCGGCATCTCAGCCGCATGGCCCATCAAATCATCGGGGACACCACCTATGGCAAGGGGCGCATCAACCGCCATTTTCGGGAGCGTTACCATCTGCATCGGCTCTTCCTCCACGCCTGGACCCTGGACATCACCCATCCTTTCACGGGCGAACGCCTGCACCTCCACGCCGATCTTCCCTCCGAACTCCTGCAAGTCATCCATCAACTTTTTCCAGATGTGACGCTGAACCCATCAAAAACGGGCATCCATTGAGCACGACCCGGTTGGATTTTCCCCGGCAGGACGTCTTTTGGGGTGAAACCTTTGCATACGTCCATTCCCTTGCATTTTTGGAGGCCCCATGGAAATGAAAAACGGTCTTGCCGCCATCCTACGGTTGATCTTGTTCGCGCTAGGCTTGCTCTTCTGGCATGGGGCCGTCGCCGCGTCGGCCCCTTTGGCGGAGCCAACGCCTCCTCCGGGCCTGTTCATCGACGCCTCCGCCGCGGGGCTGCCCCAACCGCAGGGCGAAAACATCCTCCGCAGCCGCCTGGTGACGGTCGATTACGGACAATTGCAGCGCGACCGCCTGCTCCTGAACCTCTTTCCCGAGACCGCCTTGCCCGTCGTTCGCACCCGTCTCGTGAAAAATGCGTCGGGCAGCGTCAGTTGGATTGGACGGGTGCAGGGCATGGAGGGGACCATCGTCGTGCTGGTGCTACGGGATGAGATGCTGACCGGGATCATCACCACGCCCGCGGGCGCGTACCGCGTGCGCTATCTGCAGGATGGCGTGCACGCCGTGCAACAGATGGACCCGGCCTTTGCGCTGCCTCCCGTCGCAGGCGCGCTGCGCGACTATCTTATCCCGGCGATCGCGGGGCCGCGTCGCGCAGGCGCGGCAGCCGACGCGGCGGCCGATGATGGCTCCATCATCGACATCATGGTGGTCTACACCGACGACGCCGCGGACGCCACGATTCTCAGCGAGATCGAAGGCGCGGTGGCGTGGACCAACGAAAGCTACATCAACAGCGACATCAACCAACGCGTGTGGCTGGTGCACACCATGGAGGTGCTATACAACGAAGAAGACCCGGACCTGCACGGCGGCAACCGGCTCAATTGGGACCTGAACAACATCACGAACCCCAGCGACGGCGTCATCGATGATGTGCATCCCACGCGAAACGAGTTTCACGCGGATCTGACCATGTTCGTGGTGGAAAACGCGGACAACGATCCCAACGTCTGTCGAGGGCTGGCCTGGCTGCAAGACCCCATCAGCCTTGATTTCGAGGATTATGGGTTCGCCACCATGGAGAGCTGTCTGGATTGGGGGCAAATGATCTTCGCCCATGAGTTCGGGCACAACATGGGCGCCCGGCACGACTGGTACGTGGATGACGCCACTACGCCCTATCCCTATGCGCATGGCTACGTGCCCCCCGACTACGCCTTCCACACCATCATGGCCTACAGTTCCGAGTGCTCGGACCAGGGCGCGAACTGCCCCCTCATCCCCCATTTCTCCAACCCCAACGTCTCCTACAACGGCCAGCCCACGGGCGTGGGCGACACAGGCCCTGCCAATTGCACCGCGGGCGTGGTCCCGGCTCAGCGCTGCCAGGCCGATGTCCATCGCACGCTGGACAATGCCGCGCCCACGGTCGCGGGCTTTCGGGCGAGTGAGATCGTGTGGACGGGCGCAGTGAACAGCGACTGGCACAACGCGTCTAACTGGGATATCCAGGAGGGCCCTCCGGGCGGGACCACGATCGTGCATCGCGTGCCTCGGGAGATGGACGATGTGCGCATCCCGGCTGCGGCCAACGCCCCCGCCATCAGCGCGGACGCCGTCGCCCGCAACATCCTCATCGAGGATGGCGCGACGCTGAACATGACAGCGGGCCTGCTCACGGTGTATGGCGATTGGGAGGAGCAGGGAACGGGCGGGTTCAACGCCACGGGCGGGGAGGTCGTGTTCGCCGGGCGACTGCCCCAGAGCCTGACGCCCGCGGCCAATTCCCACTTCCATCATCTCACCCTGGGCGATGGAACCGGGACCCAACGTGTCACCCTGGGCGGCGACCTGGATGTCAACGGCGATTTCACCATCCAGACCAACGCCGCGCTGGTCGGCGGCGCGCACACGTTGCGCGTGGCGGGGAACTGGAGCGACAGCGGCCGCTTCGACTATGGAACCAGCACCGTCATCCTGGATGGCGCGGCCCAGGACCTGACCAAGCCCGTCAGCGCGTCCGTGCTCATGGATGAGCGATTCAGCAAGGCGGATGGCAAGGGGTGCGGTTGCAGCACGGCCTGGCTGCCCGATGGCTGGGTGCGTGAGACGGTGGACGGTTCGGGTTGGTTCGGCGGGGAGTTGGACGGCTACGACGGCTCCGCCATCCTGTGGTGGGATTCCACCGACGGCTGGTTGTTCACCACCGGCTTTCCGTTGGACCCGGGCGTCACCTACCGGTTCTCTTTCGATTATCGCGCGCGCAGCGGCGGCCCGGTGGATTTCAAGATCTATTACGGCGACGCGCAGGCGTCGGGCAGCATGACCACACAGATCAGCGCGGCGACCTCATCGACCAACACCTACGCCACCCAGACCGACACGTTCACCGTGTCCGCGGCCGGAACCTACTACTTTGGCATCCGGGCGCAGAAGGCCTCCGGGCCCTACGCCATCGTGGATAATGTGAAGCTGGAGGCCCTGAGCGATCTCGCGTTCTACGACCTGCAGGTGAGTAGCAGCGACCGGGCGCTGCTTTTCGACCACGATCTGACGGTGGTCAACGATCTCACGGTGCATGCGGGCGCCACGCTGGACCTGGGCGCTTTCGATGCGACGGTGGATGGCGCGCTCACCAACCAGGGGACGCTGCGCCAGACGAAACCCGCGCCCGCGGGCGTCGCCACCGACATCCTCCGCATTCCCGACAGTGCAGGCGCGGCGGATGCGTATCGGGGCGTGGCCATCACCCCGGCCAGCGACATGGGGGACGTGGTTGTGGCCATTCAGGGGGAGCAGAGCGCGGGTTGCAATAGCGAGGACACCCTCATCCACCGCTGTTTCGACATCGCCCCCACCGCCAGCGCTTCCGCCACCATCCGCTTCTGGTATCTCAACGCCGAGCGCAACGGCTACGACCCCGCGAATATGCAGGTGTGGCATTGGAACGGCGGCAGTTGGGATGTGCAGGACCCTGGCGGGGAGGTGCGGGGGACGGTTGGGGCTTATGAGTATGTCGAGGTGGATAACGTCAGCAGCTATTCCCCCTTCGGCCTGCGCGGCAAGCCCCGCCCGGTGGCCAGCGACATCAGCATCGTCAACGCCGCCATCCAGCTAAGCTGGACCCACGCGGATTCCTTTGTCACCCAGTATCATGTCTGGCGGGCCGCGGATGATCCCTACGCGGGGCCCGGCGATCCGGCCAGCCAGCTCCTGAACACCACGCCCGCGCCCGCCAACGTGGGCGACACGGTCACCTACACCGACAACGCCAGCAGCCTGGGAGACGCTTCCTCCAACGATTATTACTTCATTGTGGCCGAGGATAGCGCGGGCAACCAGTCCGCCGTGGAGAGCCATGTGGGGGAATTCGATTTCGCCCTGGTTCCCGGCCAATAGACCATTGCCTCAGTACAAAAACAGACCCCGGCCAGGTGACGCTGCGCCGGGGTCTGTTTATTGGCATGACAGGGAGGACATCAGGCGTCGAGCCACTTCTCCACCTTGTTGGCGAAGGCCACGTAGCTCTGCGCGCCCACGATGCGGTCCACCTCGCGGCCGTTCTTGATGAACAACACGGTGGGGATGCCCATGATGCCGAAGCGGGCGGGCGTGTTGGGGTTGTGGTCCACATCCAGCTTGGCCACCACCACCCGACCATCATACTCAACGGCCAGGTCTTCGATGATGGGCGCGATGAGATGACAGGGATTGCACCACTCGGCCCACAGGTCCACAATGGCCAGTTTGTCGGACTTCATGATGACTTGATCGAAGTCCGCGTCGGTGACATGAATGGGTTTGGGGCGATTCTCCTGGGCTTGGGAAGCGGCCGCAGAGGTTTTTTGCTGCTGTTCTTTGCTGCCGAAGAGTTTGTCGAATAAGCCGGGCATATGACGTCTCCAGATTATTGGATGGGAATGGACGGGGTTCGTCCTTATTCGATTATCCGCTCCCCTGAAAAGTTACATCTGCGCCCATACATCCATCTCCCAACCCCCTGATTTTTCACCTCGGCCCAATCGTGCTAGAATGGATAGGCAGACTTAATCTCTCGGAGGAAGAAGAATTATGGCCCGTCGCAAACGTATCAACAAGCAGCAACCTAAGAAGAAAATGAACTGGACGACCACGGTCTGGTATGTCATCGGCGCGCTGATCGTGATCGCCATGGTGTTCTCCCTGGTTGCCGGCGCTTTCCGCTAAGAAGACCGCACATCTTGTCTGACGCCCGTCATCGACGCGGCATGATCGCCCCACATCCGTGGGTTTGACCATCCGCCATGGCCAATCTCACACGCGATGCCAAGATCGGACTGCTATACGTTGTGATAGCGGTCTTCTTTTTTTCCACCAGCCCCATTTTCATCCGCTGGGCCGACACCATCTCCAGCTATGAGATCACGTTCTGGCGGCTGACCACCGCGGCGCTGACGGTGGGGGGGATGATGCTCATCCGGGGGGAGCGGTGGCGCGTGCCGCGCGGGGATTGGGGAAAATTCCTCCTGTTTGGGCTGATCACGGCGCTGCACTTCCTGTTCTACATCGCATCTCTGGCCTTCACCACCATCGCCCACTCCCTGGCCATCGTCTACACCGCGCCCATCTTCGTCACCATCTTCTCCGCGCTTGTCCTCAAGGAGCACATCCCCGCCCGCAAATGGGGCGGGATTTTGATCACCGTGCTGGGGATCGGCATCCTGGCCGGGTTTCAGCCGAATTTCACCCGGCGCATGATGTTCGGCGACCTCCTGGCCCTGGGGTCCGCCATCACCTTCGGGCTGTACAGCATCGCGGGGCGCTCGCAAAGGCATCATTTCAGCCTCTTCACCTACGCCATCACCACTTACGGGGCCGCGGCCCTGTGGGCCTTGCCCGCGGCC
>CAZDCN010000166.1:0-5559 GCA_964503945.1 uncultured Caldilineales bacterium | reverse complement strand
CAGGCTCAGGGCAGGCTGCGGCGACCGCTCCGCTGCCGGGGTGGGGACGGCGCAGGCCGTCCCCTTGGCCGCAGGCCTGGAGAGCCCGACTTCAGTCGGCAACAGGGGGCGGAGCCGCATCCACTCGGCTTGACGCTGCCACCCGTCGCTCATTTTCGTCATTATTGGCGTGCAAACGCTCATGACACCTGTTCCGTAAATAGCCGTTAGCCTCGTCTGCGGAGACCTTCTCAGAGCCCGCGTTGGGCGAGCGCTCAACGACGTCATGCGTAAAACGTAAAACGTGATGGCCTCACGCATGACGCATGACGAAATGGACCGCCCGCGCCCAAGGCGAAATTCCCCGAATCCCAGACACCGGACACCGGACTCCGGACAACCATTATCTTCATCCGTATCGGCGGGCGGCCGCCCGTGAAACCTGCCTCGCAAACCGAACCCCACGGCGATTTGGTTGGAGGTTTCAAATCGCAGGTTAGGGGCGGAGATAGGTCGGGCCCACCGGCTGCTCGGACTCGCCCGGCGGGGTCCAGTAAAAGCGCATGGTCTTGCCGCCCCCGCGCTGGAAATAGTCGATGCGGATGGGATGCGGGCCCGCGGTCAGGTTCAGGACCGCGGTCACGGTGTTGGGCCGGTCGGGCGTCATGGATTCGCCCGCGACCCGGCCATCCACCCAGAAACGCACGCCGTCATCCGCCTCCAGACGAAACGCGTAGCTCCCATCCTCGGGCGCCCGCAGCTCCCCCGTCCAGATAACGCTGAACGGCCCGGCGATGGGCTCATCCTCGGGCCAGGCGTAGAGCAGGAAGGGATCGACACGGGTGAGGAAGGGCTCGCCCTGCCAGGTCTCGCCGTAGAAATAGCGTCCCAACAGGCCCCCGCCCGCATACGACTTCCCAACCCCGGCCGCGATATCTCCGGACGGGATGATCACCCGGAAGTAGAGGGGCCGTCCCAGCCGGTCCCTCACCACCTGGCCCGTGGCGTGGGGATAGAACGCATGGAAGTAGTCCATGAGATACTGGTAATCCAGGTCCAACAGGAAGACCGCGTCCTGCCCCATGTCGGGCAGGGGGAGATCGGTGGCGGGCTCTGCGATGTGGTAGCCGGGATCGGCCAGGCCGCCGCCCAACGCGTCGAAGGGCGTGTAGAACCACGGCCCCAGACGGATGCCGATGGGATGGGTGGGGCGGTAGGAGAAGAAGCGCACGGGCGAGAAGTAGTAGAGCCGGGGGCTGAGGTAGAGCTGCTGATGATCGCGGCGGGCCAGCGCGTCCCGCGCCACCGCGTTCTCCAAGGGGGTGAAGGCCGCGTACACCGCGTCGGAGCGGGCCTGCTCCTGAAAATACGCGCGATAATTGAGCCAGCCCGCGGCCACCAACCCCGCCACCATCATCAATCCCAACCCCCAGCGCCACAGGCGATAGCGTCGGCCCGGCAGGAGCAGCGCCCGCCAGGTGAGGTTGTACGCGTCCGCGGCCATGATGGCGACCGCGGGCGCGACCGCGAGGGTGCGATAGGCCTGGGGCGCTTCGTCCAGACGGGAGAGGATGCCCCCCAGCAGCGTGACGCCAACCCAGATCATCATCAACCCCCGGCGGTGATCCCGCCATCGCCACACCGACCAGGCCGCGGCCATGAGGAAAAACGCGCCGGTGATGGGGTCCAGCATGGGCGCGCCGGGCAGGTTGTGGCGGGGATTGGCGTCGCCCCGCACGTGGAACATGAGCAGGTGGCGCTTCACCGATTCGACCACAGGGGCCAAACTGCCCCCCGCGGCTCGCACATCGTTCAAAATGCTCACCTGCTGGCTGCGGTTGAGGAACGTGAAAGGGTTTTTGGCGTAGGTGAAGCCCAGGGGGGCGAACGTGAGCAGGAAGATCAGGGTGAAGAGAAGCGCGCCCTGCCAGTTGCGCCGCAGAAAATCCCGCTCCACCAGAGCCCGATAGGCCAGATAGAGAAACACGACCATCGCCGCCATGCGGATGGCGAGATAGGTGTACATGCCCAGCCCCAGCACAATCCCGGCCAGGGCCCAATCCCCCAACGAACGCCTGCGGGCCGCGCGCATGATGAAGAAGAGGGACGCCACCTGCATCAGGGGCGGATAGACCTCGTTCCAGCCCCAGCGGCTCATGTTCACATGCCAACGGTTGAACGCGAGGAAGGTCGCGGCCAGCAACGCGGGATAGGGCCCGTACATCTCTCGGGCCAGAAAATAAAGCGCGGCCACGGTGAGGACGCCGGGGATGATGGATTGCAACTTCACCGCGGCGAAGGTGGTTCCAAACAGGCGGAAGAACAGGGTTTGCAGGTAGATGAAGCCGTTGGGGGTCTCGAACCAGCCCGTGCCGAAGAGGCTGTCGCCGCGGCCCTCCAGGGTGTGCAGCGCGTCCAGCGCGGCGTTGGTTTCGTCGATGAACACGCCCGGCGGCATCTGGCCGATGCGGTGCAGGCGGAACCAGATGGCGACGCTGATGATGAACACCACCAGGATCAGCTCCACCCAGGGACGGGGCCGGGGCCAATAGATGACATTCATGCGCCGGGCTATTTCCGCTCGCGAGCGTTGAGGACGGCGTGCGGATGTCGTCGCTCCGGTGGGTTTCTGCACCCGGGCCGTGCCCAGTTGATGGCGCAGCTGCGATGGCTGCGGGGGCGGCTGCAAGCGGTCGGCGCGCCAGCCGGTGATTTGCGACGCGCCGATGACCATGAGGAGGAGCCCGGCGCCCCACGCGCCCGCCTGCGCCCATGCGAAAGGCTGCTTCCAGATCATCCACAACGCCCATGCCGTCACTGCAAATCCGCCCCAAAACAGAATCAGCGCCAGCGCGCGCCGCGGCCCCTGGGTGCGGATGCGCTCCTCCCGGGGCTCGTCGGGCGGCGGCCAGTCCCGCTCGATGCGATAGAACCCATACACGCCCAGGATGACGCCCGCCAGGGTCAGCCAGGGCGCGAAGGGATGCGCTCCCGTCTGGGGGAGAAACCAAACCCCGATCAGGGTGAGTAAAGCGGCCAGCAATGCCAGCCAGGCGGTGATCATGGCGCGTGCAGCGTGATGCGTGATGCGTAATGCGTGATGCGTCAGTGGTCACGGTTTACGATTTACGCATTACGCTGGTTATGAATTCGGCCCCGATCGACTTCCACAGGAGGTCGTGCATTGGGCCAATTTGCTCCACAGCGATTGTACGCCGCGGCGGGAGAAAGAGCAAAAACGCCCCTCCACGCCTCTCACCCGCCTCCTTTTTCTCCCCCTCGCCCCGCCATCTGGTATAATCCCTTCATGCGCGCACTGGTCACCGGCGCGGCCGGCTTCGTGGGCCGCCATCTCATCCGCTATCTTCTGGCCGAATCCGACCTGGACATCGTGGGGTCGGTGTATTTTCGGCTGCCCCTGCCCGACAACGCGTCCCCGCGCGTCCACTTCGAGCATGTGGACTTGCAGGAAGAGGAGGCCGTGGACGAACTCATCGCCCGCTGGCGGCCCGACTACATCTTCCATCTGGCGGGCCAATCCTTTGTGCCCGCGTCCTGGCAGGCGCCCTGGCGCACCTTCGACCAGAACGTCCACATCCAGCTCAACCTCTTCCAGGCCATGATCAAGGCCGGGGTGGATGGCCGGATTCTGGTGGTGGGGTCGGGGGATGAGTATGGGGCCATCGAGCCCGAAGACCTGCCCATCCATGAGAAAACGCCCCTGCGCCCCATCTCCCCCTACGCGGTGAGCAAGATCGCCCAGGATTTTTTAGGCTGGCAATACTATCACAGCCACGGCATCCACGCGGTGCGGGTGCGCCCCTTCAACCACATCGGCCCGGGCCAGCGGGAGCTGTTCGTCGCGTCCAGCTTCGCCAAGCAGATCGCGGAGATCGAAGCGGGTCGGCGCGAGCCGGTGCTGCGGCACGGCAATCTGGAGGCCCGTCGGGATTTCACCGACGTGCGGGACATGGTGCGGGCCTACTGGCTCCTCCTCAACCAGGGCCGGCCGGGCGAAGTGTACAACGCGGGCAGCGGCCGCGCGGTCAGCATCCAACAGCTCCTGGACATCCTCCTGAGCATGAGCCGGGTTCCCATCCGCACCGAACTCGACCCCGAGCGCATGCGTCCCTCCGACATCCCCGTCGTCGTCTGCGATCCCACCCGCCTGCACCTTACCACCGGCTGGCGGGCCGACATCCCCCTGGAACAAACCCTGGCCGACATCCTCGATGATTGGCGGGCGAAAATCAGATAACATTCCATACAACGAGGTATGACTTATGCCCAAGGCGCTCATCACCGGCATCACCGGGCAGGACGGCTCCTATCTGGCCGAACTCCTGCTCGAAAAAGGCTACGACGTCATCGGCGTCGTGCGTCGCAGCAGCACCAGCAATTTCAGCCGCATCCAACACATCCAGCACAAAATCCACATCGTCCAGGGCGATCTCATCGATCTCTCCAGCCTCATCCATCTGCTGGAGGAACACCGCCCCGACGAAGTCTATAACCTGGCCGCGCAATCCTTTGTGCCTACCTCCTGGGGCCAGCCCCTGCTGACCGGGGATGTCACCGCGCTGGGGGTCACCCGCATGTTGGAGGCCATCCGCATCGTGGACAAGCGCATCCGCTTCTATCAGGCCTCCAGCAGCGAAATGTTCGGCAAGGTGCGAGAAACGCCCCAACGGGAGACCACGCCCTTCTATCCCCGCAGCCCCTACGGCGTAGCCAAGGTCTACGGCCACTGGATCACCGTGAATTATCGAGAAAGCTACGACATGTTCGCGGTCTCGGGCATCCTCTTCAACCATGAATCCCCCCGCCGTGGGCTGGAGTTCCTGCCTCGCAAGGTGTCTTACGGCGTGGCCCGCATCGTCCTCGGCCTGGCCGATGAACTGCGCGTGGGCAATCTGGAGGCCCGCCGGGATTGGGGCTACGCGGCCGATTACGTGCGGGGCATGTGGATGATGCTCCAGCAGGACAAGCCTGATGACTACGTCCTGGCTACGGGCGAAACCCACACCGTGGGCGAGCTCATCCGCATCGCATTCGAACACGCGGACCTGGAGTGGGAGCGCTACGTGAAGATCGACCCCCGCTACTACCGGCCCGCGGAGGTGGACCTGCTGGTGGGCGATGCCTCCAAAGCCCGTCGCGAGCTGGGCTGGGAGCCCGAGGTCACCTTCAAAGAGTTGGTGGAGATGATGGTGGACGCGGACATCGCGCGCCTGCAGGCCGCCGAGCCGCATCGCACCACCCCCAACATCGACTGGTAAGCCAACCCGAAGCTGAAGCTCCGGGCTACGATACGACGCCGGGTGAACCCGGCTTTCGGGCGGGCGACCCCGGCCAAAGCCCCGTTGACGGGGCGCACTTTCTAGCCCGCAGGTCGCCTGCGGGTGATCTCACACCTCCGGGAGGTGGAGGAGATTACAGGCGTGGCCTGCCATTTTTCGACTTACGACCTGGTTCGCCAACATCGGAGCGCGCGCCTCCACCTCCCGGAGGTGAAACGGCTATTTACGAAACAGGTATCATGAGCGTTTGCACGCCAATAATGACGAAAATTTCGTCTAC
>CAZDCN010000165.1:0-5564 GCA_964503945.1 uncultured Caldilineales bacterium | reverse complement strand
GATGCGCTCCTCCAGCTCGAATCCGTCGGCCTCGGCCAGGGGCGTTTGCACCTTGACGGGCTTCAATTTCAGGTCCTCGGTGGCTTCATAAGCCAGCAAGATGGTGATCTCGCGGATGAGATTGCGAAATTGCAGGGAATCGGTGTCCTTATTGCGGAGGATGGTGACTTTATGTTTGATAAGAGGATGGTCGGAAACGTGCACTTTCGCCATGAGATGCTCCAGATTTCAAAAGAGGAGAGGATACCAAAAAGGCTGACGTTATGATTGTAACGCCAGCCTTGTAAAAGGTCAATTGCCATGCAACGAAGTTATGAAACGGGAAAATGCCACCGCGAGCGCTGGGGGCTCATCCCCCGGCGCAGCATCCGCTCGACTTCGCTCTGGCATTTGATGCACAACGTGGCTTCGGGCTTCACCTCCAGGCGCTCTTGGGGGATCTCCGCGCCGCAGCGCTCGCAGACGCCATACTGACCGGCCTCGATAACCTTGAGCGCGTGCTCCACATCCGCCAGCTTGGCTTCCATGGCCTCCAGCAGGGTCGCGCTTTTCTCTCGCTCGATGATATCGGGATCCGCTTCTTCCAGGTCCATATCCACTTCGCCTTGCAGCGTCTGTCTCAGCAGATCCATATCTTCCAGCAATTTCTCGCGTTCCTGCAGCAATTGTTGTTTGTTATGTTCGATAAATTGGGGATCCAGCATGTCGACCTCCGGAATGGGAAAACGAACCCTATGCCTGCCTCATCACAATTTACGCGTCTTGCTCGACCATTGTTTCTGAGGATAAGGATTCCCTGGCAAAATGAGTGCAATGTGGGGGAAATTACAAGTTAAGCAAGTGGGCGCAATTTTTATCATAAAACCGATTTTTTTGCAAGATTTTTGTGGACAAAAATGCCCTTCTGGCTTGTTATAGAACAAACGACCGGGTATAATGGGATCATGCCCGAACGCCCCATTGACCCCCAGCCGCAACCCGCGGACAGCCTGGACGCGGCCCTGCGCATCAAACGCCTGGAGGAGCTCCACGGCCAGGATAAAGTGCGCAACAATCTGGAGATTTTGATCGAAGCCGCGCGCCGGCGGGAAGAGACCCTGGACCACATCCTGCTCTACGGCCCGCCCGGCCTGGGCAAGACCACCATCGCCCACATCGTGGCCAACGAGATGGGCGTGAACCTGAAAGTCACGGCAGGTCCCGCCATCGAGCGCGCGGGCGATCTGGCCGCCATCCTCACCAACTTGCGCCGGGGCGACATCCTCTTCATCGACGAAATCCACCGCCTGGGCCGGGCCGTAGAAGAGATTCTCTATCCGGCCATGGAAGACTTCGCCCTGGACATCGTCATCGGCAAAGGCCCCAGCGCCCGCAACATCCGCCTGAAATTGCCCAAGTTCACCGTCATCGGAGCCACCACCCGCCTGGCCCTGCTCACCTCGCCCCTGCGCGCCCGCTTCGGCGTCATCCTCCGCTTCGATTTCTACGACGTCCCCTCCCTGGCGCGAATCATCCGCCGGGCGTGCGACCTTACCCAAACGCCCTACGAGGACGAGGGCGTGCAGGTCATCGCCCAGCGGGCCCGGGGCACCCCCCGCGTCGCCCTGCGCCTCTTCCGCCGGGTGCGCGACTACGCCCAGGTGCGGGCCCAGGGCGTCATCACCCGCCCCGTGGCCGAAGACGCCCTCGCCCTGCTGGAGGTCGATTCCCTGGGGTTGGACAGCCTGGACCGCACCGTGCTGGAGGCCGTCATCCTCAAATTCGGCGGCGGGCCCGTGGGGTTGGACACCCTGGCCGCGTCCGTCAGCGAGGAGTCGGACACGATTATGGATGTGGTGGAGCCCTATCTGCTGCAACTGGGCTTTCTGGAGCGCACCCCGCGCGGACGCGTGGCCACCCGCCGGGCCTACGAGCATCTGGGCTATCCCTACGCCGACGATGGCGACGCCCCCGCGCCTGCCCAACCCGCTCTGTTTTGAAAATAGCTTAATCTCACGCCAAGACGCAAAAGGCGCAAAGGGAAAAAGAGGCAAAGAAGAACAGCCTTGCAGGCCGCCGGTGGCAGGTCCACTTGCGCAGCCTCACCTGCCCCTGGAAACCGCTCCGTTGCCGGGGTGAGGGATGGCGGAGCCTGTCCTGAGCGAAGTCGAAGGAGCCGTCCATTGGCCGTAGGCCTGGAGAGCTTGACTTCAGTCGGCCAGACAGCTTGGCGTGAGTAAAGACTTTTTCAGCGCATCCGCCCTTCTTCAACAAAACAAACGAACCGCTATGCCCCGCATCGGCTACACCAACAAACAACGCGGCCGCGACTACTTCCTCCAATGGCAAAAAGATTACTGGTACGCCATCGTCATGTACGGCGGCGAACCCGTGCCCATTTATCCCGATGACGACCTGGACGCGCTGCTGCCCACGCTGGATGGCCTCATCCTCACCGGCGGCGGGGATGTGCACCCCCGGTTCTTCGGGCAGGAAAACCAGGGGACGCAAATGGACACCGTGGACGAGGCCCGAGACGCCATGGAGCTGGCCGCGGCCCGCTACGCGGCGGAACATGGCCTGCCCCTGCTGGGCGTGTGCCGGGGCATCCAGGTGATGAACATCGCCCTGGGCGGCGGGCTCATCCAACATATCGAAGGGCACGCGCAAGTGGCCAACACCTTCGACGGCCCGCCCACCCAGCACCCGGTGCGGGTGGCGCCGGACAGCCTCCTGGCCCGAACCCTCCGCGTCACCCCCGGCCTCATGGTCAACACCTACCATCATCAGGCCGCGCCCGCGGACGCCCTGGGCGCGGGGTTGCGGGTTTCGGCCTGGGCCGAAGATGGCGTGGTGGAGGGTCTGGAGCTGCCGGGCCATCCCTTCTTCGTGGGCGTACAATGGCATCCGGAACGCATGTATGAGCTGGGGCCGGAGCACCGGCATCTCTTCCGGGCATTGTTGGACGCAGCGGGCTCGTGAACATCCTCCATATCTACAAGGACTATCATCCCGTCCTGGGCGGCATCGAAAACCATGTGCGGTGGCTGGCCGAGGCCCAGGCCGCGCGCGGACACCAGGTGACCGTGCTGGTGACGAATCCGGCGGGGATGAAGACCGCAGCGGGGATGGAGAACGGCGTGCGGGTGATCCGGGCGGCCCGCATCGCCACGGTCGCGTCCACCCCCCTCAGCCTCGCCCTGCCCCTGATCCTCGCCCGCCAGCATCCCGATATCGTCCACTTGCAATTCCCCTACCCCGTAGGTGAAGCCAGCCAGTGGCTGCTGCGCCGGGGCCGGGCCACGGTCATCAGCTATCAGAGCGACATCGTGCGGCAAGCGGGCATCCTCCGATTTTACAAGCCTCTGCTGAAGCGCGTCCTCAGACAGGCGGACCGCATCCTCGCCTCCAGCCCCAACTACATCCAGAGCTCCCCCTGGCTGCGCCCCCTGGCGGACAAATGCACCGTGGTTCCCTTGGGCATCGACGTGAGCCGCTTTGCCGCGCCCCGACCGGCGCGCGTAGCCGCCATCCGCCAGCGCTTTCCCGGCCCGCTGCTCCTCTTCGTGGGGCGCCTGCGCTATTACAAAGGCCTGGATTATCTCATCCGGGCCATGCGCCGGGTGGATGCGACGCTGCTCATCATCGGCACGGGGCCGGAGGCGGCCCGGCTGGGGGCCATGAGCTTCGAGCTGGGCGTGGCCCACAAAACCCATTTCCTCGGCGACATCAGCGACGAGCTCCTCCCGGCCTATTACCAGGCCGCGGACATCTTCGTCCTCCCCTCCAGCCATCGCTCCGAGGCTTTCGGCATCGTGCTGCTGGAGGCCATGGCCGCGGGCAGGCCCCTGGTCACCACGGAGCTGGGCACAGGCACGTCGTGGGTGAATCAGGACGGCGTGACGGGGCTGGTCGTCCCCCCGCGCGATGCGGAGGCCCTGGCCCGGGCCATCCAGCAGATGCTATCCAACGAATCCCGGCGCCGCGAGATGGGCGCGCGGGCGCAAGCGCGGGCCCGGTCCGAATTCGATCTGCCCGTGCTGGTGGACCGGGTGTTGGCTGTGTACGAGGATGTCTTGGGCTAGAAGGGCAGGTCTTCTTCGCTGGGGCCGGGGCCTTCTTTGAACGCGGCTCCGCCCCCGCCGAACTCGCCGGCGCTGGCGCGCCCGCCCAGGAAGCGCACATTCTGCGCCCTCAGCTCCAGGGTGGCTCGCGGCTCCCCATCCTGCCCGACCCAGGCGCTGGCGTCGATCTCCCCTTCCACCAGCACAAGCCGGCCTTTGGACAGATACTCATTGCAGAGCTCCGCCAGCTTGTTCCAGGCTGTCACCCGGAACCAGGTGGTCTTCTCCTGAAGCTCCCCATTCTGGTTTTTCCATTTGCGGCTGACGGCCACCGAGAAGCTGGTGACAGGCGTGCCGCTGGGGGTGTAACGCATTTCGGGGTCTCGCCCCAGATTGCCAACGATGACGACGTGCTGATACATAGGTCCTCCAAAGGATAATGGCTTCGCTTCAACTGAACGGATGTTCTCAACAAAGTATAGCCCATCCGCCAGGGAATGTCAAAGGGTTGCGAACGGATGTTCCTTCAGATAGCGTCTTCTGGCAGGGTTTCCCACACGTCTTCCATCCAGGCCGAAACCGCGACGAGCAGCGATTCGTGACGATCGTTGCTGAGCACGAGCACCAACATCTCTTCCGGCCCCGATGCGATCTCGTCGATCACCGCGCCGCGCCGGGCATGTCGCGCCAGGGTTTCCCCGATGTTGTCCAGTCCGATGATGGGCTCGCTTTCCTCGTCGAGGGTGATGGACGCCCCGTACAGCTCCAATTTGACGCGATTAACCAGATAGAGATCGATGTCGACGAAGGGACGATTGGCCGGCGTGAAGGGTTCGTCCAGGGCCTCGTCCAGCATGGATTGGTCCCACACCACCATCGCGGAGATGGGCGCTCCCTCCAACGCCGCCAGTTCCTGCCAGACATCATCGGTGAGTCGAAGTTGTAGATCAGCCATGGCTTGTCGTCCTCGAAGAGGAAGTGTTTTGTCTAGCATAGCACGCGGCCGGGGAGGTGTCAATGGGTTTGGCGGTTTTTCTCCCAATTTCGCCGGGCCCGGGCGATGGCGGCCAACCGTTTTTTCAGCACATCCTCATCCCCGCCCGCGAGCGCGTCGCGCATCTCGGCAAGTTGAGCGATGAAGTCATCGATGGCGTCCAGCACCGCGGCCCGGTTGGTGAGGAGGATATCCAGCATCATGGGCACGTCGGACGCGGCGACGCGGGAGGCGTCGCGGAAGCCGCTGGCCGCGACCTCCCACACCTGAGCATCCTCCTGGGCCACGCCCATCACGTGCGCGACCAGCGCGGACGCGCTCAGATAGGGCAGGTGGCTGATGGCCGCCACGAGTTGATCATGGCGTTCGGGGTCCAGCGTCAGCGGCCGGGCGCGGATGTGATCGATGAGCGCGTGGGCCAGTTCCAGCGTCTGGGGCGAGGTGCGAGGCAGGGGACAGAGGACGAAGGTGCAGCCGCGATAGAGGCCCGGTTCGGCTGCAGCCAGGCCCGCCTACTCCTTCCCACA
>CAZDCN010000164.1:0-5567 GCA_964503945.1 uncultured Caldilineales bacterium | reverse complement strand
CATCGAATTGCTGGCGGGGGATGACTTTCTTCATCTTGGAGACCAGCTTCTGGCCCTTTTGATAGGCCTGGTCCTCATGCACGATGATGGAGAGCGCGTCCACCGGCTGGCCCGCGACCAGCAGATCGAGCTTGACCATTCTGGCGGGCCGATATTCGTGGAAGTGATAATCCAAGGACGCGTAGCCCCGAGTGCGGGCCTTGAGCTCGTTGTAGAAATCCACCAGGATCTCGGTGAGGGGGATGAGGTAGCTGAGCTGCACCCGCCGGGCGTCCAGATATTCCTGATTTTTGAACTCGCCGCGGCGGTTGATGACCAGGTCCATGACCGCGCCGATGTAGTCGGCGGGGGTGATGATGTCGATCTGCACCCAGGGCTCGCGGATTTCCTCAATGTGGTTGGGTTCGGGCAGTTCGGCCGGGCTGTCGATGACCATCTCCGAGCCGTCGGTGAGGGTGACTTGATACTCCACCGAGGGCGCGGTGAAGACCAGGTCCAGGCCGTATTCCCGCTCCAGCCGCTCCTGGATGATCTCCATGTGGAAGAGGCCCAAAAATCCGCAGCGAAAACCGAATCCCAGGGCCTGGGAGGTTTCGGGCTGGAAGACCAGGGACGCGTCGTTGAGCTGGAGTTTCTCCAGCGCGTCCCGCAGCAGGTTGTAATCATCCGCATCCGCAGGGTAAACGCCCGCGAAGACCATGGGTTTTTGGGGCTCGAAACCGGGCAGGGGCTCGGGCGCGGGGTTCGCGGCCAGGGTGATGGTGTCGCCCACCCGGCATTCCTGCACCGTTTTCAGGCCCGTGGCCACATAACCCACATCCCCGGCCGCGAGCTCCTCCACGGGCGTCATCTGGGGCGAAAAGACGCCGATTTCGATGGGTTGCACATCCGCGCCCGTGGACATAAGCCGCAGCAGGTCGCGTTTGCGGAACCGCCCGTTGAACACCCGCACATAGGCGATGACGCCCTTGTAGGGGTCGTAGTGGCTGTCGAAGATGAGGGCCTGCAGGGGCGCGTCCGGGTCGCCCTGGGGCGGCGGAATCTGGTTGACCACCGCTTCCAGCACCTGCTCCACGTTGAGGCCTTCTTTGGCCGAAACCCGGGGGATGTCCAGCGCGTCCACGCCCAGCAGGTCCTCGATCTCCTGGGCGACTTCGTCGGGCCGGGCGGCGATGAGATCGATCTTGTTGATGACGGGGATGATCTCCAGGTCGAGCTCCAGGGCTTTGTAGAGATTGGCCAGGGTCTGGGCCTCGATGCCCTGGCTGGCGTCCACCACCAGCACCGCGCCCTCGCACGCCTTCAGGGCCCGCGACACCTCGTAGCTGAAGTCCACATGGCCGGGCGTGTCGATGAGATTGAGCTCGTAGGTCTCGCCATCGGACGCGGTGTAATGCATCCGCACCGCGGACGCCTTGATGGTGACGCCCTTCTCCCGCTCCAGGTCCATGCTGTCCAGCATCTGGTCCTGGAGCTCCCGCTCGGAGACCGCGCCGGTGAGCTGGAGCAGACGGTCGGCCAGGGTGGATTTGCCGTGGTCGATATGGGCGATGATGGAGAAATTGCGGATATGATCCGTTCGCATAAAACGTTTGGGTGAATTGAATGACGATGGAATGAGGGAGCAAGTCCGAGGCGTGCAAAAGAGATTATAACGCGTCTCGTCGCAAAATGGATAACGGCCTTTTTGTCTTCGAGCCCATTTTGCTTATCATATAGCCTATCGCTTTCTCCATCAATCACGCAAGCGCGAAGCGATGTCCAAGCCATCTTCTGCTTCCCCTTCCATCGGCGCTTTCCTGGCGATCCAGGCCGCGGCCTTTTTTCTGCCTCTGGCGCTCTTCGAGCTGGTGATCACCTTTCCCGCCATGCGAGGCTTGGGGCCATGGGTGACCTATCTCAGCTCGGTGGGGTTGGCTGTGTTGGCATGGTTGGGGCTATCGCGGGAGCGGATCGCACTGTCGGAGATCGGCGGCTCCCTGCCCCGCTTCCTCCAGGCCGTGGGCGGCGTTCTGGCGGGCTGGGCGCTCTGGGGCGCAATCTTGATGGGGATTCGGCTGCTCCGTCCCGATGCGTTGTGGAGCATTGGCGTCACCTCGCCCCGCTCCATCGTCACCTACTGGTTCTTTGTAGGCCTGGGTGAGGAGATGCTCTTTCGCGGCTATAGCTTTGTGTGGCTCAGCCGCTTCTTTCAAGCGCGAGGGAAGCGGGGCGCGATATGGGGGATGATCCTCAGCAGCCTGCTCTTCGCGCTCTTCCACATCCCCCAACGGATGCTTGTGCTGCACCTGTCGTTCTGGAGCCCGGCATTGTGGCTGAATTTGAGCATGGTGGCGCTTTCGGGGCTGGTGCAGGCCTGGGTGTTCTACCGCACCGGGAACATCTTCTGGGCGGGCTTCCTTCATGGCGGCAATGATGCGCCATTGCTGAGTTTCGGCGCTCACGACCCGTTCACGGCCATCGGCTCCATGGCGGTGTTCTTGATCCTGACGGAGGGATTGCGACGGCGTTTTGGGGGATTGCAGGAAGGCGAGGGGGTGTTGGCTCCCGCACGGGGCCGGGCGTAGACGTGGCGGGACGATGTTGATTGACGGCAGATCAGAATTTCATAAGAAAAATCCGCAACTCCTGGCAAATGGCTTGACAGCCCGTCTCAAACCCCTTATAGTTGAATTGGCATCGCATCCCTGTTTATTTCCAGTCATTTTCACTCATACATCCTAGGAGGTTCTCATGCCACAGAATGAAGGCAAATGGGATCGCATCATCCGGGTCATTTTGGGCCTGGTCCTGCTTTACGTCGGTTACGCCATGACCTCGACCTCCGCGCCCTGGAATTATGTGGCCTATGTGGTGGGCGCGATCTTGCTCATCACGGGCGCGATTGGCTACTGTGCACTCTACTCTGTCTTTAAGATCAACACCAAGGGATCATCCTGATCCCTTGCATGCTTTCCTCCAGAAGACGGCGCGGCCCTCGGTCGCGCCGTTTTTTTGGGAGATGAATTTTTTGTCATGCATTGAGGGGAACGCTTTCAAGACGATTTCATCTCCATGCGTTACAATGAGATAGAGACTCCATGCTAACGTGAAAGGATGTTGTCTGTCGCTTGGGGTGATAGCCCGTCGACCGAGCCTGTAATCTCATTCTGATAACACCATATCGCCACAGGGGGTCGTTCCCATGAAGCGCATGCTCTTTTCCGGCATCCTCTTTTCCCTGGCCGCGCTCGTTTGCGCGCTGGGATGGCAGGGGTCGGTTTCTCGCGCGGGGGGCGGGGACGCGCCCATCACCCTCACCCTCCTCGCCCATCTGGAGGAATTCACCGCGATCGAGGACCTGTACGTCCAGGACGGGCTCATCTTCGTGGTGGAATCGACGGGGTTCACCATCATCGACGCCCGCGATCCGGCTCATCCTCGCCCCCTTTCCACCGTTCCCCTGACGCCTTCCGAACATCCCTCCCCCTTTTATTTCTGGCAGGTCTACGCCCAGGACCATTGGGCCTATGTGAGCGTCGATGACGTCCTCCATATCTATGACGTCACCGATCCATCGGCCATTCATGAAGTTAAGAGCATCCAACTTTCCGGGTTTATCACCGACATCACCGGTCTTCAGGGGCGCGTGTATGTGGGCGGCAGATATGTCGCGGTCATGGACCCCGCGGGGAATGAACTCGTTGAGCTGCCTGGAGGCGTCTACTCGGGCAAGCTGGCCGTGCAAGAGCGGAATGGGCGGCGATACCTTTATGTATCCTGGATTGATATCGCGAGCCTCTTTGTTTACGATATCACCGACGAAGCGCACCCCCAACATCTTTCTTTCTCCTGTCCGGATGATTGCGCATGGAGGTCCTTTGGTGGCGAGAACGCGCTTGGCCTGTATGAGGACAATGTGCTGTTGGCGTCGGGAGGGGTTTATCGGGTGAACGATCCGGAGCATCCCGAGTTGATCAACCCGGTGGGGCCCGCTTTCGGGCGCATGGCCGTCGTCGATGATCGGGCGTTTTACGCCGCCAACGTGATCTCATGGGTGGATCTCGCCGATCCCGCGCATCCGGCCTTCCAGGGAGCTTATTTCGATACGCCCATCTCAGATAGCAAATGGGGCTTTGTGTCGGTGGAAGGGGATATTCTCATCGCGGGCGGGGAGCGGGGGCTGTTTCTTTTCCGCATCGAGGAGGCGCAGCCCACGCCTGTCCCCACCCCCTTGCCCACGCCCACGCCCACGCCGACGCCGACGCCCACGCCCCGGCCTCGGGGGTTTCGCGAATTGGGCGCGCTGCGGGAGGATATCTGGAGCCCCGCCACCGTGGCCGCGCTCGATGGCGACATCCTTTTCGCGGCTCACGGCCATGACATCGATATCGTGGACCTCAGCGACCCCCACGCCTTTCATGGGATAGCCCGCATCGGCAGCCTGCCCGGCCCAGTCTCTTCCCTGGCGGCGCAGGAGGGGTTTCTCTACGTCCAGGCCGGGGGATTGGTGACCATCGACATCCGCGACCTGGAGCGCCCCCGCCAGACCAGCTATCTCCCCGGCATGGCGGGGCAGGTGCACGTCACCCAGGGCCGCCTCTATCTCGCGGAGCGCTATCAGTGGCGGGTCTTCGACCTCACAGACCCCGCCCAGCCCCGCTTCCTGGCCCAGGTTCCGCCCCCCTTTCCCGTGAACGATGTCGCCTTTGACGGCAATCTGGCTTTGGTGGGCTACGGGCCCCGGCTCATGGTGTATGACCTCACCGATCCCACCCAGCCGACGTGGATCGGGGAGAGCGCGTTTAGTTCCTGGCTTCAGGTGGAGCAAGTGACCTACGACGCGCCCTATCTCATGGCCTTCGCCACGCCGCGTCACAGCGAGCTTTACAGAGATCAGTATCCAGAGCTCCTTTTCTTCGATCTCACCGATCCTACCCACCCCCAGCTTCTAAAGGAACATATCCAGCGCCGTCCAGCATCGTTGGCGATGCACGACGCCTGCGCGGGGGAGCCGGCCGCGGGCGTTGGGCCCCAGGTGGAAAGTTGGGGTCAAACCAGCTACACCAACTTCCTCTTGCGTTTCCCCTATCTTTACTATGGCTATGAGTATTGGGGATTCGAGGCAGAGTTTGGTTATGTGAGGCGGTTCGGGATCCATCGGATGGATGTCCGCTCGTGGACGGAACCCACGCCGCTTTGGTGCCCGCCCTATGGCGGGGAGGGCGCGCCCGACCGCATCGACGATGCCATCACCCCCCTCGCGGCCTCGGAAACCCGCGTGGCGGCCGCCTACCAACAAAATCTGACGGTGTATCGGGCGGATCCTTTCACGCGGCTGCCTCTGGAGCCGGACGCGGATCGCTACATGGGGCTGCGCTTCGGCAAGGGGCTGGTCGATATCGGCGACGGGCTGCTGTTGGAGAATGAGGAGCATGTCCTGTGGCTGGATAATACCCAGCCCCAGCATCCCCGCATCCTGGGCAGTGTGCATCCCGCGGGCGTGCGCGCGCTGTACGAAGCGCCCTGGCTCTATCTTAGCTATCAGATTGATCATTACTTCCCGATTCCGCAGGCTCTCCAGGTGT
>CAZDCN010000163.1:0-5596 GCA_964503945.1 uncultured Caldilineales bacterium | reverse complement strand
GTTGAGCCCTCGGCCAACGCTGGCTAAGAGAAGGTCTCCGCCAACGACGCCAACGGCTATTTACGAAGCAGCAGGTGCTGAAACGCCATCATTTTCGGGACGGCTCAAGGCAATATGGCCACGACGCGGGCGGGCCCGGCGCTGCCGCCCTGGATCTTCAGCGGGAAGCAAGCGATTTTGAAACCGTGAGACGGGAGCTGATCCAGGTTGACCAGACGCTCGATCTGCGCGTAGGGCAGGTCCACCTGATGGGCGGCCCAAAAGACGCCCGGCTGGCCGCCCGCCTCCAGGACCTGCTTCGCCTGAAGGTTCAGCGGCTGGTCCCAGCCCCAGGCGTCGATGCCCATGACCCGCACGCCCTGCTCATAGAGCCAACGGGTGGCCTCGGGCGTGACGCCCGGCCCGCGAAAGAGATAATCGGGCTGGTGGTAGAACCGATCCCGGCCCGTGTGCATGAGCGCGATATCCAGGGGCTTGAGCTGATAGCCCATGGCGTCGAGCTGGGCCCGGATCTCCGCCACGGTGATGGCGTCGCCGTCGGCCTTGTGGGTGAAATCGAAGACCACGCCGTCCGCAAAGAACCACTCCAGGGGCAGCTCATCGATGGTCTGCGCCCGCTGGCCCTGGATCACGCTGTTGTAATGCCAGGGCGCGTCCACATGGGTGCTGTCATGGGTTCCCAAACGGGTGATGGTCTCGGTGGCCCAGCCTTCACCGCGGCGAAAAACGCTGGGCGGGACGTGGAGGATGGCCTGGGCCTGGGCCGCGCCCTGGGCGTGGTCATGATACTCGATGTCGATGCGCAGGAAGGGGGGCGTTTCCTCCGGGCTGGGCGCGATGGGGGCGGAAAGATCGATAAAGCGCATGGATAACCTCCATTCAAACGAAATGAGTAGGATATAAGTGATTGTAACAATGGCAGGGGAATTTACCAATTGACGCCGGGCAATATGCGCTTTTGGATGTTGGAAAGCAGACCATTATAATGGAAGAAAATTCACCGACTTCAATGGAGTTCTCATGCGATCAATCCATCCCCAAGCAGGCATCGGCACCATCGTCACCCATTATCAGGAGGGGGACAACCAGCATCACGCCCACATCACGCCCATTTTCCAGACCTCGACCTTCGGGTTTCCCGATGTGGCCACGGGCGCAGCCATTTTCGCGGGGGAGCAGCCCGGCTACATCTACTCCCGCGCGGGCAATCCCAACGTAACCCAACTGGCGAAGAAATACGCGTATCTCGAAGGGCTGGACCTCATCCGCCGGGAGCCTCAACGGGACCCCGACGAGATCGTGGCGGGCCGGGTAATGAGCTCGGGCATGGCCGCGATCAGCGCCGCGGTTATGGGGCGTGTGGTCGCTGGGGAGAAGGTCGTCGTGCAGCGGGAGTTGTATGGCAACGCGTTCCGCTTCTTCAACGAGGTCGCGCCCCGCATCGGCATCGAAGTCGTCTGGGTGGATAGCATGGACGCCCGGGATTGGGACGCCGCGTTGGACAAGCATCCCGACGCGAAACTGGCCTATGTGGAGACGCCCGCCAACCCCACCCTCAGCATCCTCGACCTGGCCGCGGTGACCGAGATCGCGCACGCCCGCGGCGCCTGGGTCATGGTGGACAACACTTTCGCCACCCCCTACCACCAGCGCCCCCTCGCGCTGGGCGCGGACGTGGTGGTTCATTCCACCACCAAATACCTCACCGGCCACGGCGTGGTCATCGGCGGAGCGGTTGTCAGTCCACACATCGAGTACATGAACGCGAAAAAGGATGGCGTGGGTCTGCTGGCCCGGGTCATGGGGCCTGCGGTCAGCCCCTTCGACGCCTGGCTGGCCAATCTCGGCCTCAAGACCTTCGAGATTCGCATGCAGCGCCACGCGGAGAACGCGATGACCCTGGCCCGCTGGCTGGAGGCCCATCCTCAGGTGGCGCGGGTGAACTATCCGGGCCTGGAAAGCCATCCGGGTCATGCCATGGCCCGGAAGCAGATGTTCAACGGCTTCGGGGGGATGATCTCCTTCGAGCTGAAGCAGGGGTTCGACGCGGGCGTGGCCGTGATGAATCATGTGCAACTGGCCACCCTGGCCGTGAGCCTGGGCAATGTGGACACCCTCATCGAACACCCCGCCAGTATGACTCACGCCGGCATGCCCCCCGAGGAGCGCCGCAAGGTGGGCATCACCGACGGCCTGGTGCGCCTTTCGGTGGGCATCGAGAATGTGGAGGACCTCATGGCCGACCTGGATCGGGCCATGTCCTTCATTGCGTGAGCCCATGTAACCGCCCCAAAAGCCATGCATCCCCCAACCATCGATCTCCTCGTCCATGTCACCCACGAAGCGGGTGTGAAGGTGGGCGGCATCGGCGCCGTGCTCAACGGTCTGCTAGGCGCCCGCGCCTACAATCAGGCCGTGGGGCGCACCATCGTCGTGGGGCCCTACAACGTGGCCCATCGGGAGGAGATGGCCCGGCTCTTCGCGCCGGGCAACAAGCTGCGCCTGCTCTACGCCCGCGACCGGGGCGTGGCTTTGGTCTCTCAGTCGCTGTATGAGGCCTTTCGCCGCATCGAAGACGCGTTTCGGGTGGAGATTTTGTATGGGCTGAGGCCCTTCGGCGGGGTGGAGCACGAAATCCTCCTGGTCAACGTTTCCCACATCGACCAGGATCGCATCGCGCCCTTCAAATACAGCCTGTGGGATCGGTTCGGGCTGGATGTGGCCCGCTATGAGCATGACGCGGAATTTCGGCTTTTTGTGGACCTGGCCGAGCCCGCGTACGCGGCCATCTATCACCTGGCTCAGGAGACGCCCGGCCGCCGCGTGATCCTCGCCCATGAATGGATGGGCGCGCCTCTGACCCTGGCCGCGCTGAGCCGGGACGCGGCCATGTGGCGCACCTTTTTCTACGCGCACGAGGTGGCCACGGCCCGCCTGTTGGTGGAGGAGCATCCGGGCCACGACACCCGCTTCTACAACGTCCTGCGCCTGGCCCTGGAGGAAGGCCGGAGCATGAGCGATCTGTTCGGGCCGCAGGATCATTTCTTCAAACACGCGCTGCTGACTCGGGCCGCGCTGTTCGATGGCGTGCTGGCCGTGGGTGACCTGGTCATCGATGAGCTGCGCTTCGCGGATCGGGCTTTCGCGCACAAACCCATCCACCTGGTGTATAACGGCGTCCCCAGCGCCCGCATCTCCCTGGAGGAGAAAAAGCGCAGCCGCGGGCTGTTGCAGCAATACGCCCACAACCTGCTGGACTTCACCCCCGATTTCATCTTCACCCATGTCACTCGCTTCGTGCTCAGCAAAGCCCTGTGGCGCGACATCCGGGTGCTGGATCATCTCGACCGCATCTTCCATCGCGCGGGCAAGACCGCGGTCTTCTTCATCCTTTCCAGCGCCGAGCCCGCGGGCCGCTCGCCCGAGCAAATCTTCCGCTGGGAGCAGGAATACGGCTGGCCGGTGGGGCATCGGGCGGACAATGGCGATCTCCTCGGGCTGGAAGCCGATTTCTTCTTTC
Organism: uncultured Caldilineales bacterium; assembly: GCA_964503945.1. Classification (GTDB taxonomy): domain Bacteria; phylum Chloroflexota; class Anaerolineae; order J102; family J102; genus M2005. Next base: position 2,076 of record CAZDCN010000163.1, on the reverse strand, counting down.
ACGTGCTGGAGCCCTTCAACCGGCGCAGCCGGGCCATCAAGGGGGTGCTGGTCAATCAATTTGGCTGGAGCCGGGACCGCTGCGGCCGGCGCATGCCCGAGGAAATGAACTTCATGGACCTGCGCATGGGGTCCGATGTGGAGTTCGGGCAGAGCATCTACGAGCCCTTCGGCATCGCGCAGGTGGAGCCGCTGAGCTTCGGCGCGTTGTGCGTTCCCAGCAATGTGTGCGGCGCGGTGGGCTTTGTGAAACGGGCCGCCGCGGATTTCGAGAGCCTGCCCAATCTCATCGTGGCCGATTACGTGACCCCGCCGCCCGATTGGGTCTATGGCCGGGCCGAGGACGCCCTGGGCATCGACCAATACGCCCGGGACCTTATCGAAATCCGCCGCAGCAAGCGGGTGGCCGAGGCCATCGCCATGCGTCTACCCCTGACCGATGAGGAGATGCAGGCGCTTTTGGATTCGGGCCGGCGCGCGGGGGAGCGCATGAGCTGGGAGGTGGTGGTGCAGGAGTATCTGCTGCCGGCGTTGTTATCCCACGCATAACCCCCTGATCGGGAGAACCGCGGATGACCATGCGCTTCACCAAATCCATGCTCTGTTTTCTCCTGGTTGTTGCCGGGGTGTTGATCCTGCTGGTCCTGGCCGCATATCTCGATGTTTCCCTGCGCTACCGCGGAGACATCCTTCCGCCCGAGGAGGTGACGCCCCGGCCCGTGGCCATCGTCTTCGGCGCGGGGGTGTATCCGGGCGGGCGGCTGAGCCCGGTGCTGGCCGAGCGGGTGGAGACCGCGGTGGCGCTGTATCAGGCGGGCAAGGTGCAGAAGCTGCTGATGACGGGCGATAATAGCATTCCCACCTACAACGAGCCCTGGCACATGGCCGATTACGCCATCCGCCTGGGCGCGCCTGAGAAAGACATCGCTTTCGATTATGCAGGCCGCCGCACCTACGATTCCTGCTGGCGGGCGAAGCACATCTTCGGGCTGGATGAGGTGGTGCTGGTGACCCAGCGGTTTCATCTGCCCCGGGCGTTGTACCTCTGCCGGTCGCTGGGGCTGGACGCGGTGGGCGTGGCCGCGGAGGGGCGGCGTTATCGTTGGGGAACCCGGCTGTGGTTTTCGTTGCGCGAAGCTTTGGCCCGGGTGCAGGCCTGGATCGATGTGCACATCCGCCATCCCCAACCCATCGGCGGCGATCCCATCGATATCTTCTCCCCCGATTATCAGGGGCGGTATGAATGACGCGTGAAGGCCCGGCGTTGGTTCAAAGGGAGGCGTTCAGATCAGACAACGTGGCGATGCGGACATCGGCCTCCGTCAGCCTCCGCGCTAAACGTTCGTCAGCGGTAATGAGGGGCAGGGAGAGCTGACGGGCCAGGGCCGCGTAGCTAGCGTCGTACGTGGTGATGTGATATGTCATGGCTAGATCCAGGGCCGGAACGAGGAGGTCCGCGGTGGAGACAGTGCGAATCGCCAGCGCCTGGAGATCCATCACGTCCTGGCGGGCGTTATCGGGCGGGTAGCCAAAGCGGCGGACATACTTCCACAGGATGTTCGCACATTCCACAAAGAAGAGGTCGGGCGCATAGAAACGAGCCTCAAAATTGTTCGCTAGCTCGTCGAACAAGCGATCCGCCACATCAGAAAAGGGCTCTTCCACAAAAAGCTTGATGCCAACGCTGGCATCTATCACACATTCGCTGATCATCTCGCCCGGTCTTCGCGTAACAAGGAGAGGGTGTCGGGCGCGCCTACATCTTCGGGCCGGAAGAAACGTCGGCGACGGATGCCCGCCAACACCTCGGCTTGCTCCCGTTCTGATTCAACGAGCGCGCGCTGCAAGAGGACAATCACTTCCGCGCTGATGGATCGGTTTCCGGCCGCGGCCCGCTGTCGAATTTGAGCGTAGATGCTTTCGGGGACATTTCGGACATGAAGGGTGGGCATCGACTTACCTCGGGCTGAAAGGCTTGGTCAAATTCTAGCATGTCTGGTTGCATAATGCAACCGGATCGAAACCGGTGATTACCCATATCTTTGGGAGATGAAAAGACCTTGCTCCTGGAAGCATC
>CAZDCN010000162.1:0-5624 GCA_964503945.1 uncultured Caldilineales bacterium | reverse complement strand
GTGGCAGGTCCACTGGCGCAGTCTCACTTGCGACCTGCGACCTGCCCCTGGCGACCACATTTTCATCCTTATCGGCGTGCAAACGCTCATGGCGCCTGCTTCGCAAATAGACATTGGCGTCACTTGTGAAAAGGCTTTGGCGGCCACGTTGGCCGAGGCTGCAAGGAACGTATAGCGTATTTCGTATTGCGTAAAATCTAAGAGCGATACGCATTACGCAGTACGGAATACGCATCCCATTTTCATCCTGATCGGCGGGCGGTTGCCCGTGGAGCCTGTTCTGAAAATAAAAAGAACACGGATAAACACGGATAATTTCAAAATCCGTGTCCGAAGGCCGTGTCAATCCGTGTCCTCATTTTCACTTTTATCCCCGCGCCGCCGCTCACCGCGACCATTCGATAAACGCCATGCCCCAAGAAGAAAACCGGGATTCGCGACGATGGCTTTGGGCCCTGGGAGGCGTCCTCCTCCTGGCCCTGGCCATTCGACTCGCCCTCATCTTCCTCTTTCCCCAGGCGGATAACGCCACCGGCGATTCGTTGGAGTTCGACCTGCTGGCCCGCAACCTGCTCGCGGGCCACGGGCTCAGCTACAAAGCCCCCTGGCTGCCCTCCGCCCGCAAGACGCCCCTCTACCCCTGGCTGCTGGCCCAGACCTACCGGCTGTTTGGAGTTGGCAATTTCACGCCGCTGCTGATGGCGCAGGCCGCGGCCGACAGCCTGCTGGCGGGGATGTTGGCGTGGCTGGGGTGGCGGGCCTGGCGCGACCGGCGGTTGGGCCTGCTGGCCGCGGGGATGTGGGCGGTCTATCTGCCCGGCGCGCAACTGGCCGCCCGTCTGCTGGCCGATTCTCTGTTCACCTTCCTGCAGGTGGCCGGCGTGCTCTTCTTCGTGCAGATGACGCGGCATCTCCGGCAACGGACCCGGGCGTTGAGCTACGCCGCGCTGGCGGGCCTGTCCCTGGGCCTGGCCACGCTGGCCCGCCCCACCTCCCTCTACTTTCCCCTGCTGCTGGCGCTGGCCCTGGCGGGCTGGTGGGGTTGGAGCAAACGGGCCCGGTTGCAGACGGATGCGCGCAGCCCCCGGGTCGTCTGGACATTCCTGACCTTGATTCTGGTCATGGGGCTGACGGTGGCGCCCTGGTTCGTGCGCAATTACCGGGCGTTTGGACAGGTGGTCATGGGCAGCACCCTGGTGGGCTTCAACTTCTTTCAGACCCACTACCGGCTGGATCAGCCCGATTTTTGGCGTCTGCCCGGCGTCACCCCCTCCCTCCGGGCCATTCATCAACTCGCGGATGAACGCGGGCTTGACCTCAACGAGGCGGAGCTCTTCCAGTTGGGCATGAAATACGGCCTGGAGCAAGTGAAGGCGCATCCGGGCCGTTTTTTGGTCCTTTCGGGCTTGCGCACCCTTCAGCTCTGGTTCAACCTGGGCTTCACCTGGCATCCATCCAAAAGCACGATCCTCTTCGCTCTCATCAATCTCGGGCTGCTGATCATGGCCTTTTGGGCGGAAATCCAGGCCTGGCGACGTCGGGGATGGCTGCTCGCGCCCGAGAAAGGCCGGCCTTTGGCGATCCACCTGACGGCTATCCTCATCCTGCTCTACTACACCGCGAGCCACGCCGTGGTCATCGCGGCCGGCCGATACATCATCCCCGCCATTCCCTTTCTGCTGATTTTGGCCGCGGGCGCGCCCTGGCGATGGATGCGCCCGCCCGAGGTGTCGAAATCAGATGAAATCGTGTAAAATGGACTCCTGTTTATATTCCCGGCAACTTCTTCTCGTCCCCCCTCTTCGCCCATGAACACGGACGCTGAATTCACCCGCGCGCTGCTGGGCGCCAACGTCATCATCCAGCCCCACGCGGTGGTGGGGTTGGTCTATCGCCCCGATTGCGGGCCCGCGCGGGTGGGGAACGACGGCATCGTGCGCGCGTTCACCATCATCTATGGCGATGTGACCATCGGCCAGGGATTCAAATCGGGCCATCACGCGCTGATTCGGGAGCACACCCGCATCGGCGATTATGTGCTGGTGGGCACGGCCTCCATTCTGGACGGGCATGTGACCATCGGCGATTTCGTCAGCATCCAAAGCCAGGTTTACATCCCCACCCACACCACCATTGGCCATTACGTCTTCATCGGCCCCAACGCCACCCTGACCAACGACAAATACCCGCTGCGCCAGCGTGAGAGCATGACCCTGGAAGGCCCCACCATCGAAGACCACGTCACCATCGGCGCCAACGCCACGCTCCTCCCCGGCGTGCGCATCGGCGAAGGCGCGATGGTGGCCGCCGGGGCGGTGGTCACCCGGGATGTGCCCCCCTGGTCCCTGGCCGTGGGCGCGCCCGCCCGCATCCAGCCTTTGCCCGACCATCTGCGCGAGCCCAACATCCCCATCTTCGGGCCGGCAAAGGCGTGACGTGAACAACCTGTCATGTCCGTTCCGCGGGGTTTTCATCCCCCTTTCATCCCCATTTGCTATACTGAAACCAACCCGGAAAGCTAGTTCTCCCATGTTCATCACCTTCCTCTTCGTCGAGGTGCTCTCTTGACACAACCCCTTCGCGCCGCGGTCATTGGCGTGGGCTCCATGGGCGCCAACCACGCCCGGGTGTACGCCCGCATGCCCCAGACTGCGCTGGTCGCCATTGCCGACATCGATCCCGAACAACGGGCCCGCGTGGCGCGCACTTATAAAGCCAGGGCGTATGAAGATTATCGGGAGATGATCGAGAAGGAAGCCCTGGATGTGGTGACCATCGCCCTCCCCACCCACCTCCATCAGCAGGCGGCCATGGACGCCATCGTCGCGGGCATTCACACCTTTGTGGAGAAGCCCATGGCGGATTCGGTGGCAGCCTCTCAGGCCATGATCGCGGCCAGTGAAGCCCATGGCGTCCTGCTGGGCGTGGGGCATATCGAACGCTTCAATCCCGCGGTCATCGCTTTGAAGGAGCGCTTGAAAGCGGGGCAGTTGGGGCAGATCTATCAAATCCACGCCCGGCGCATCGGGCCCTTTCCTCCCCGCATCAAGGATGTGGGCGTCGTCTTCGATCTCGCCACCCATGAGCTCAACATCATGGAGTATCTCACGGGCGCGGGCATCCGCAGCATCGCCGCGGAGGTGAAGCAAACCCTGCACGACAGCCACGAGGACATGGTCTCCAGCATTCTGCGCTTCGATGACGGCGTCATCGGCATGATCGACATCAACTGGCTGACCCCAACCAAGATCCGTCAGCTCACCGTGCTGGGCGAACGGGGCATGTTCCTGGTGAATTACCTGACCCAGGAGCTGTGGTTTTACGAAAATCGCTCGGCCCAGGATCACTGGCTGGGGCTGGTCACCGTGGGCGTCACCGAGGGCGCGGTCACGAAATACGAGCTCACCCGGGTGGAGCCGCTGCGGATGGAGTTGGAGACCTTTGTGGAGGCCATCCAGCGAGGGTATAACGGCCTGGTCAACGGCGAAGAGGGGTTGCGCGCGGTGTTTCTGGCGGAACAAGTGCTGCGGGCCAGCCATGAGCGCCGGATCGTCACCCTGCCGCCCTACACGCCCGTTCCTGCTCGCTACGAGAATCATGCTCGAAAAACCGTCCACTGAATCCTCTTCGGAGCATGCCCCGCGGCCGCGCGTGCTGGTGGTGCTGGGCGCGGGCGGGCACACCCGTCAGATGCTGAGGCTGGTGGATTTGCTGGGCAGCGATTACGATTACATCTATGTCTTGCCCGATTATGACCAGATTTCGGCCAACAAAATCCGCATTCCGGGCCCGGTGTATCGCATCAAACAGCCCCGGGAGAAAAAACATGGCCGCACCGACGGGCCGCTGCAGGTGATGATGAAGATGCCGGGGGCCTTGAAAACGGCCTGGGATATTTTGGGCCGGGAACGGCCCGATCTGGTCATCGGGGCCGGGCCCAGCCTGCAAATCCCCATCGCCATCGCGGCCAAACTGCGGGGCGTGCCCCACATCTTCATCGAAACCGCATCCAAGATCGAATTCCTCAGCTTCACGGCCCGCATCATCTACAGACTGCGGCTGTATGACCGGTTCTACGTGCAATGGGAGTCCCTGGCCGAGATGTATCCGCGGGCCCGTTACGCGGGGAGGCTGCTGTGATCTTCTGCACCGTGGGCACCACCGAATTCGATGATCTGGTGCGGGCCGTGGACGCGCTGGCTCCGGGCCTGGGCGAGCCGGTGGTGTTTCAGATCGGACAGGGGTTTTACGAGCCCAAGCATGGCGAGTGGTTCCGGTTTCAGCCCGACATCTCCGCATACATCGAAAAGGCCAGCCTGGTCATCGCCCACGGCGGCTTTGGCGCCACCATCGAGGCGCTTTATGCGGGCGTCCCCCTGGTGAGCGCGCCCAACCCCGATCGCTTCGACAAACATCAGGAGCAGATCATCCGACGGTTCGCCGCGGAGGGCTATCTGGTCCCCTGCTTTCATTTGGATGAGCTGCCCCAGGCCATCGAAAAGGCCCGAACCGTCCCGCTGCGCCCTTACCAGCCCCCTGAAACCACCCTGCATCTGGAAATTCGCGCGTTTCTGAACGCCCGGCGTCAGGGCTTTTCCAGCACCACATAGATGTTGAAGGTGAAATACTCCCGCAGGAAGGGGATGCGCGCGGGTTGAGCCAGCAGGCGGGAGAGCAGTTTCTCGCTACGATTGGTCTGGAAGGAGAGGACCTTCAGGCCCGATTCCGCGAAGATGCGTTCATAATCGGCCAGAGCCAGGCCGTTCAGGCCCAGGTCGCCCAGGGTGTTGATTGAAAGATGGGGCCAGCGTTCCCGGGCCCGGGCCAGCACCCCGGCCTCGCCCAGCATGAGGTGCCGCCAGGGAATGCGAGAGCGGGAGTAACCGTGATCTCCCAGGGGGCTGTTGTAGAGCGGCCCGAAACCCGCGTAGATGCGCCCGCCCCGCTTCAACCGCTTCTTCATCTCCGCCAGCATCCCCGCCAGGTCCAGGATATGCTCGAAGCTGTCCTTGGAGATGATGACATCGAAGACCGCATCCTCGGGGTAATCCTTCAGGTTCTGGCAGCGAAACGTCACCCGATGGGCCACATCTTTGTGGTTCTGGCGGAGGTTGGCGTTGGCGAATTCGATGAGCGCGCAGTTCAGGTCCAGCCCCACCACCCGGCTGGCGCCCGCGCGGGCCACATAGATGGCCATGCTGCCGTGGCCGCACCCCACGTCCAGGACTTGGGCGCCGGTGAAATCGGGCTGGCCGCCGAAACGCCGCCAAAACTGGGGGTTCTGCCATTGTCCGCGGGCGAAATAATCGAGGTCGCGTTGTGATAATTCCATGCCTGCCATTATGCCATACCTGCTTTGAAAATAAACATTGGCGTCACTTGCGAAAAGGCTTTGGCAACCACGTTGGCCGAGCGATCAACCACGTAAGGCGTAAAACGTGATGCCTTTACGCCTTACGTTTTACGCTTTACGGACTTGGCCGCCCGCGCCAGATTGGCTTGCACATTTTCATTCTTATTGGCGTGCAAACGCTCATGATACCTGCTTTGAAAAATAACATTGGCGTCCCTTGCGAAAAGGCTTTGGCAACCACGTTGGCCGAGTCAACGAGGGACGTATTGCG
>CAZDCN010000161.1:0-5626 GCA_964503945.1 uncultured Caldilineales bacterium | reverse complement strand
CGCGAAGCGCCTATAGCGTCCGAGTTCACTCGGCCAGTGCCTATTTACGAAGCAGTTTGCACATTTTTAGGGTCTGGATTATGATATTTTGCAGCCAAAATTCATTCCCCCGTTCCCCCACGCATCCCCTCCGGCACACATGCCACGAACGTGTTCGATTTGCTGATGTTCGGGTCTGGGAGAACAGTCCATTTCTCAAAAAGGAGTTTCCCCATGCGACGACGAATCCCGAAACAATGGGCTCTTTTCGCCACGCTTATCCTGGCGGCCGTGATGGTTCTGGCAGGATGCGTCACTGTGCAACCAAGCCCCAGTGGCACGCCCGAGCTTCCGCCCGACGCCTCGGCCACAATGGCGCCCATAGAGCCTACGACCGCCCCCACCAAGGCTCCGGTGACGCCGCTGCCTCCTGAACAGGCAAAAAATCTTTGGCAACGCATTCAGGCCAAGGGTGAAATGGTCGTTGGCGTCTCTGCCAATTATCCGCCTTTTGCTTACTACAACCTCAACGGCCAGGTTGATGGTTTCGATATCGCCATGATGAAACAAATCGGGGAGCGGTTGGGCGTGAAGGTTCTGTTCCAAGACATGCCCTTCGATGAGTTGTTGGACAAAGTGCAGACGGGCGAGGTGGATGCAGCCGTCGGGGGCATCGCCATCACGCCGGAGCGCGCTCAACGGGTGGCTTTTACCCAACCCTATCTCACGGGCGATACGGCTCTGCTGGCCAGCGAAGATGCCGGGATCGAAGGAATCGCCACGACCGAGGACCTGGCCCAATGGAAAATCGCAGCGGAATCAGGAACCATCTATGGCGACTGGCTTCTGACGCAGGTGGATGCAGGCGCAATCCCTGCAGAGAACGTCAGTCTGTATCCGAACATCGATCAGGCCCTGATGGCGCTGGTTTCGGGCAAGACGGACCTGGTCATGGCGGATGCTTACACCGCGGAGGATCTGGTTCGGCAGATGCATGGCAAGCTGCAATTGCTGAACAAACGGGGCAAGGTGACTTTGACTTATCTGCCCCTTCTTGATCGGCCCTTACAAGGAACGCCCTGGGTCATGTCTGCGTATGCGGACGCGGAGGGCAAGCTGACCCCGGCGCTGACGGGCGTGGAAGTCACCGCATTCATTGATGACGCCGTGATCAAAGGCAGCGCCGGTTGCAACACCTACTCCGCCGACTATTTGATCAAAGAGAAAGGCATCCGCATCACCCCGCCCGTCATCACCCGCAAAACCTGTCCCGAGCCCCCCGGCATCATGGAACAGGAACAGCAATTCCTCGTTGATTTGCGCAATTCTGAAGCCTATCAGATCGAGGGGGACACCCTGGTCTTCATGGACGCCCAGGGCAACACGACGCTGATCTTCAAAGCTCAGCCCGTAGTGGAATTGGGGAACATCACCTGGAATCTCTACGCCTACGGGCCAGTGTCCCATCCTTCCGCCGTGCCCGAATCTGTCGAGGTCACTCTCACCGTCACCGAGGAAGGCAACGTCTCCGGCTTATCGGGTTGCAACAACTACACAGGCAAGGCCACCATCGATGGCGACGCCGTCCGCTTCGAGCTGGGCGCGTCCACCACCAAAGCCTGCGATCCTGTGTCCAACAGCATGGAGGCCGCCTATCTCACCGCGCTGGCAGGCGTAACCCGAGGAGAAATTCAGCAGGACCAACTCATCCTCTACTACAACGGCGGCCTCGACGCCCTTAAATTCCGGGCTGTCCGCACCAATCCTCTGCAATTCTCCGACTGGGAGCTTTTCTCCTTCGGCAAACCGGAACGGGAGCGCTATCCCCTGGACACCACCCAGCTTACCGCCCTGTTCGGCAAAGACAAGCTGTCAGGATCCGCCGGTTGCAATACCTTCACCACAAGCTATTCCGTCCAGGGCGAAAAGATCAAAATCGGCAAGATCGCGCTCACTCGCAAACTCTGCCCGGATGAAAAGGTCAATAAACAGGAAAACGCCTATGTCAAAGCCCTGCGCAACAGCGTGAAATATCGTTTTATTGGCCTGACCATCGCGGCAACCGGACTCTATCAGCAGCAATATGGCATTGCTGTGCCTTCGGGCGCGGACGAACTTCTGGCCCAGTTGAATGAGGCGCTGACGCAGATGGCTCAGGAAGGCGCCATGACAGAACTCGAACAGCGATATCTACCCATCAAGCCCGCGGTGTCCGAGCCCACGGCCACGCCCGCGCCCGCTTGCACCGACAAGATGCAATGGATCGCCGACCTGACCTATGACGACAAGAACATGAAGAACCCGCCGTTGGTGGACCCGGGGACGCCCTTCACCAAAAAGTGGCGAGTCAAAAACGCGGGCACTTGCACCTGGACCACCGATTACTATCTCGATTTCGTCCGGGGCAACAAACCTGGCGCGGATATGGGTGGCGGTCGCACCTATCTCGATCGCAATGTGCGGCCGGGCGAGACCTATGACTTGGCCCTCGACCTGATAGCGCCGGTGGAGCCGGGCGTCTATCAGGGCTTCTGGCAGTTGTTCAACGCTCAAGGCAAATCCTTCGCCGAACTCTGGGTGGGCATCAGAGTTCCCAAGCCCATCACCCCGGTTCCCACCGCCACGCCGGCCCCCACCGCCACCCCCGCGCCCATCCTGCAATTGACCGCAGATAACACCCATATCCAGCAAGGCGCATGCACCAACATTTACTGGAATGCGCAAGGAGTGAGCGAAACCTATCTCTTCAAAGAAGGCGAAGAGTGGCAGAACAAGAATGTGCCGCCCCAGGGCAGCAAAGAAGTCTGCCCTAACCAGACCACCACCTTCATCCTGGGCGCTGTGCTGCCCGACGGGTCTCGCCAGACCACCAGCCTCACCATCACCGTGTCCGTCGTGAACCCGCCCCAAATCATCAGCTTCGTTGCCAACCCGCCCGATAAGGTGACGTTGGGCCAGCCCGTGTCGTTGCATTGGGATGTGCAAGGCGATGTCCAACGCGTGCAGCTTTTAGCAAATAATGTGCCTCTCGACTCAAATGCCCCCGTCTTCGGCTCCTGGCTCCACTACCCCTCCCAACCGGGCACTATGAAATACACCCTCCAGGCCGAAGGCCCGGGCGGCGTCAACGTCGCCGACATCTTCGTGGAGGTGGTTCAGCAAGCGCCGCCTACGGCGACGCCCGTTCCCCCCACCGCCACGCCTGCGCCTACAGAAACCCCCGTCCCCCCCCCCGCCCCCCCCCCCCCCCCGCCCCCCCCCCCCCGGCCCCCCCCCCCCCCCCCCCCCCCCCCACCACCCCCCCCGCCCGTCCCGCCGACCCCCACACCGGTTCCGCCCACCCCCGCGCCTCCCACCGAGACTCCAGCGCCCCAACCCACCCAGCCCCCCATTGGCGATGATCTCATCGGCCGCACCTGGGAACTGACATCCCGCACATTGGCGCGTATGGCGCCCATCGAAACCATTCCCGGCACGCAGATCACGATTCTGTTCAAGGAGGATGGCTCCTACAGCGGCAACGCCGGGTGCAACTCCTATAACGGTTCGTACACCGTAGCTTCTGGAGGCGGCTTGCTCCTCGATCCCCCTACCGCCACAAAACAGACGTGTGCAGTACCCGCGGGCATTATGGAGCAAGAGGCGGACTATCTAAGCCTGCTGCCCAAAGTCATCCGGTACGAAGTGGATGCCTCTGGACAGGGGCTCGTGCTCTACACCTCCGACAACTGGGAACTGCAGTTCCAAGAGAAACCCTCGGCTGAGCCCCGGTAACATGCCAACAGGAAAGCAGGTCGGTGGACCATGCCTGGAATTTGCAAGGCATTGGTTCCCGGCCTGTTTTGCATAAATATGCCAGGAGTTTGCAGTCAACCAAACACCCTGAGGCGCCCTCTTTTTTGGCGAACACCATATTCCAGCTTGAAACTATTCCCATGTCCATCTCGCCAGAACTGCAACACGCCCTGCTCATCCTCTTCCTTTCCATCTTGTCTTTGCTCATTGGCAACAGTGTGGTCCTGTTCGCCAATCGAGTCAGCCGCAGCCAATTCATTCGTTCTCTGCTGGCTTTTGGCTTTCTCTTTCTCCTCTCCATCCTCTTCTGGACGCTCTCCGTCCAGATTCTCTCCTCTCTCCTGTTTGGCGTCCATAAACCATTTGAAGATGTTTTCATCATTGTTAGTCGAAGTTTCACGCCTTTCATTCTGGGTTTTCTGATCCTGCTCCCCCATTTTGGGCACTATCTCTACGCCCTATTGCGGGTTTGGGTGGTCATCAATCTTATTATCAACATAGCTCATGCGTATGGTTTCGGGCCCGGGCAGGCGCTTATCGTTTCTCTGTTGGGATGGATTCTGCTGGAGCTCATCACCAGCCTCTCCTTCCTGCGTTTGGATACAGTCAAACGCTGGTTTCTGAAAATCACGACTGGAAAAGCGGATTATCGCGATCCTAACGATCTGGTCATGGAATACGTGCGAGCGCAGCGAGCCCTGATGCTGCAGGCGTCCTATAAGCAGGAGGATGGCAATGATTGATGCCTTTATCCTCACTGCGTTGTCATTGATCGCCATTGTGCTGGGGCTACTGTTCATCATGGCATTGCTCTCCCCCTTGGAAGCCTTGACCTGGTGGGCGGGATGGAGCGATCACGCCCCATCGCCCGGCAAGCTGAGCAAGGAGGCCAGGGAGGAAATCGAGAAGCAGGAGGAAAAGAAGCGCGAGAACTCGCCGCCGCCCCGATATTATCTTGTCTATCTCACGGCCATCGGCGGCGTCTCCGCGGAGGAGATATCCCATCGAGAGCAGATATTTCTAGAGAAGCTGAGCGAAGCCCTACCTGAGGCCATCATCATCAGTGACGTGTATCCTTTCTCTGTCACCAACAATCCTTTAACCGGCGAGCGTATGTTCGGATGGTTGTGGCGCAAAATTCATGAAAAGCGCAAAACCATCACCGGCGGCATCCTGGCCTCTTTTATCTTCGCCCGCAACCTCTTCAATGTGGCCGTCTCCGCGGACCCGCGCTATGGTCCCATCAACAACGCGGGCGTGGCTCGCGAAATCACCAAGAGCCTGTATCGCCATGACTACCCCCTCGAGGGGGACATTCCTGTGATTACCATGGGCTGGAGCGGAGGCGGCCAAATCGCTGTCGGCGTGGCTCCCTTCCTGCATCTGGGATTGGACGCGCCGATTTATGTCGTTTCCATCGGCGGCGTCCTCACCGATGACCCCAGCATTGCCTTCGTGGAACATCTCTGGCATTTGCAAGGCAGCAAGGACAAATTTCCCAGGATTGGCGATATCCTGTTTCCGGGCCGCTGGCCTTTAATCAAAAAATCGACCTGGAACCGCTTCAAGCGTGCGGGTAAGATGACGGTCATCGTGCCGGGCCCAATGATTCACACGGGGAAAGGCGACTATTTTGACCCAAAGACCAAACTCTCCGATGGCCAACCCCATGTCGAAAAGACGGTGGCGATCATTCGTGATGCTGTGCGCTCTATCCAGCCGCCGGTTTCCACCAGCCTCCAGGTGGAAGTAAACCAGCCGCTCCAGAGGTAATGACCCTGTGTCAATTTCGCAATGGGTAATGCGTAAGCGCCTCACGTTTTACGTTTTACGCATGACGTCGTTGAGCCCT
>CAZDCN010000160.1:0-5628 GCA_964503945.1 uncultured Caldilineales bacterium | reverse complement strand
GCCGCGGCCACGCCGAAGAAGACGCTGCCCCACAGCCATTGCTTCCGATGGAGAAACCAGGCGCTGATCACAAGCCAGGCCAGCACAAACACGTCGTTCTGCCCGAAGATGACATCCAGGCCCATGATGGGATTGAGCCCCAGGATCATGGTCAGGCCCAACGCGGCCCGTCCGTCCTTGCGGGTGAGGGCGTAGGCCAGGAGGAGGATGACCACGAACAGGATGAGATAGGTGAAGCGTTGGTCGTACCACCCGATGAGCGCTTCGGAAAGGAGTTTGACCGGCGCGGGGAGGATGAAGGTGGCCGGGAGGTAGGGGTAGTGTTCCAGCGCGGTGCGGAATTCGGGAAAGCCCCACTCGGCCATGGGGGTGTCGTGATAATCCTCGATGTAGGGGCTTTTCCCCGCCAGGAAGTAGTCGATGGCGATCTCGGTCTGGATGACGCCGCCGTCATGGCTGTAGGAATGGGGCAGGTTGTCGTGGCGGAGCAGCGTCATCTTCAGGGTGGGCAGAATAACCAGGGTCAGGATGATGACCCACAGGAGGGCGCACTTCCACCGGAACACCATGCGTTCCCCCCATCGCTCTTTGAACAAATCGATGAAAACGTACAGGAGAAAGGCCAGCAGGCTCAGGGCGGCCAGAAGCAGGAAGATGGGGTCGCCATACCACGGCCCGAACGCGTCCGCGGCCCCGCGCGGCAGCCATCCCCCCACCAGAGGGTGACGGACCACATTTTTGAAATGCTCGAACAGGCCCGCTTCCGCGAATTTATTGATGATCAGCCGGGCCAGGAGCAGAATGAAGAGGAGCAGGACATCGAAGGATTTTTTCATGGTCTTTGGGGGAGGGGTGCGCGTTTAATCAGCTTCCTTCATGGTACACGATGCCAGCGGGATGGCAAAACCGCAGGGCATTTGTAGATTTGCCAAGTTTTCAGGGAACGATCTTCGCTCGGAAAACGTATGAACAAAGGCGTAGCGTATGGGTGCGTTTCAATGTTGGGGCAAATTGTCTCACCCTCACGCGGGACGGCGGAGGCCGTCCCTGGGCCGCAGGCCTGGAGAGCCCGACTTCAGTCGGCCAGAAAAACAACAACGCGCCCCCATCTTGAAACGCACCCGTAGCGTATTCGGATGTTGGTTTTCCTCTGCCGCGACCTATTCCACCGAAAATGGCATGTTGGTCATTCGTGATGCGAGTGGATCGCCTGTGTTAACCTTTACGCCCGCCGTGGTGGGCGTGCTCAACTACTTGGAACGCATCGCCCTGCCCGAAACGGCCCAGGTCACCGTCATGCTGGCCGATGTTTCCCAAGCGGATGTTCTAGCCCCGACGATTGGCAAAACCGTCATGAAAGCGCCTGCCGGGCCTCCTATTCCCTTCGTCGTCACCTACAACCTGAACGACATCGATCCCCAACGCTCCTACGTGATTCAGGCGAGGATCGAAGACGCGGATGGCGCCTTGCTCTTCACCACCGACACCGCGTACCCTGTGATCACCCATGACAGCCCCTCCTATGTGGAAGTCACCCTGGTGCAACCGTAACCGGTGGGATTCGCCTTCTTTGGCAGAGCCGTCCCGTGGTTGGGGGCGGCTCTGCCGCGTGAGGTTGACAAAACCGCCTGGGCGAGCGTAGGATAAGGCCATGAGTGCGTTTGCGATCCGGGTGTTCGGACATGACTGGGCGCAGGAATTGCTGCGGCGGTCCATCCAGAATGGAACCTCCCGCCATGCCTACCTTTTTGCTGGCCCCGAACACATCGGCAAAACCACCCTGGCCCGGGCCTTTGCCCAGGCCCTCACCTGCGAGCAGCCCACGGGCGAGGAGGGGCTGGGCGCATGCGGCCGCTGTCGCTCCTGTCGGCTGGCCGCGGAGGGCGCTCACCCCGACCATCGCTTCTTCGCCCCCGCGGGCAACCAGCTCCTCATCGACCAGATACGGGAGGTGGTGCGCGAGGCCGCGCTGTCGCCCGTGGAAGGCCGCTACAAGGTCTTCATCATCACCGAATTCGAGCGGGCCAATGTGAACGCGGCCAACGCCCTGCTGAAAACGCTGGAGGAGCCCAGCGCCACCACCCGCATCCTCCTCGTCAGCCATCAGCCTTCGGGCCTGCTGGACACCATCATCTCCCGCTGCCAGCTGCTGCGGCTGCGCCCCCTGCCCGAGAGCGAGGTCGTGCGGGCGTTGCAGACGCGTTCGGGCCTGGCGGACATGGAAGCCCGACGCCTGGCCCGGCTCAGCAACGGGCGCATCGGGCGGGCCTTCGCCCTGGCCGAAGACCCCGATTCCTGGCAGGCCTACAGCCAGCGCATCCAGGAGATGCAAGCCATCCTTTCTCAGACGCCCGCCCAGCGCATGGCCTTCGCCCGGACTCTGGAGAAACACCAACAGCTTGAAACCATGCTGCAGGAATGGCTGTTGTGGTGGCGCGATGTGCTGGTGCTACAAAACCAAGGCCAGTCCCTCATCGTGAATCAGGACCGCCTCGATGAGCTTCGCGATCTGGCCCAGAGCGTGCCCCAGCCCCAGGTGCGCCGCTTTCTCGACGCGATCATGATCACCGCGCACTATCTGCGCAAGAATGTGAACAGGCAGCTGGCCTTGGAAGCATTGTTGCTAAAAGCGCCCCGGCGTGGGTAGAATAGAAAGCTGTCGCCATGAACGGCAGTTCGCCAATAAGCATGAAAACGTGCGATCCACTCTGGCGCGGGCAGCCTATTCCGTAATGCGTAATGCGTGATGCGTGAGGATATCACGTTTTACGCATTACGTTTTACGGATTACGTTTTCCGCCATTGGCAAACGCAGCCATCGTTGCCGTCAACACCTTTCTGCAATACAGTCATCATGATTTCTTGAACGGACGCCATGCCCCAAGTCGTTAGCATTCAATTCCAACCCGTCACCAAGCTCTATTACTTCGATCCCGGCCCCTACACCGATCTCCTCCCCGGCGAGTGGGTGCTGGTGGAGACCGCGCGGGGCAAGGAGTTGGCCCAGGTGGTGGTCCCCGCCAAAGAGGTGGACTCCGGCGAAATCGAAGGCCCGCTGAAGCGCATTCTGCGGCGGGCCAACAAATACGACCTCGACCAGCGCGTCTATTGGGCCAAACAGGCGGAGGCTGCTATGCCCGTCTGTCAGCAAAAGGCCAACGCCCACGGCCTGAAGATGCGGGTGGTGCGCTGCACCTACAGCTACAATGGCGAGCGGCTCACCGTGGAATTCGTGGCCGAACACCGGGTGGATTTCCGGGCGCTGGTGCGGGACCTGGCCCGCCACTTCAGCACCCGCATCGAGATGCGCCAGATCGGCGTGCGGGATCAGGCCAAAGTGGTGGGGGATTATGGCCGCTGCGGTCGGGCCCTGTGCTGCCGATCCTTCCTGCGGGAGTTCCATTCCGTCTCCATCCGCATGGCCAAGAACCAGAACATCCCCCTCAGCTCCGCCGATATCTCCGGCGTGTGCGGTCGGCTCATGTGCAGCCTGGCTTACGAGAACGACATGTACGCCAAGGCCCGCAAACATTTGCCCAAGGTGGGGCAGAAGGTGATCACCCCCGATGGACCGGGCGTGGTGCGCTACCTCAACGTGTTGCTGGGCAAAGTCACCGTTTATCTGGAAACGGGGACCATGAAGGAGTTCCTGGCACCCGACCTGACCCTGCTTCACCACCCCGATCGGGTGTTCTCCATGCCCTTTGAAGAGAACCTGGCCTAGCCAAACGCCTCATCGACTTCGATCAATCTGCAGGCGCAGACGGTATTCCTCCGCCATGAGTTGCTCCAACTGGCGTTGGAGCTGGGCCCGTCTGCGCCGGTTCTTTTTCGTGGGATGCTGCTGCTCCCGCACCAGCTCCCGGCGCACCCGGGCGATCTGGGCGATGACTTCATGCTTGCGGGCGATAAGCGCGGCTTTGTCCATTTCTCTGGCCTCCGGGCGCATTATAACACGGTGTGGGGTTGAGCGAATGTAGCGTAAGCAACCAGGGAGAGAAGGCTGAAATTCGGGCGTCACCAAGAGCCTTTGATTTCTGCGATAAAAGCGGTACAATTGGACTCGTGAAGATTGTTGCGGACGCCAACATATTTTTGGCTGTCGTCCTGGAAGAAACCTTCCGTTCTTCGATTATCCAATTGACGCAAGGCGCAGAACTCGTCGCGCCCGAGGTGCTGCCTTTTGAGATCGGCAATGCGCTTTCATCTTTATTGAGGCGCGGCAGGATTGACCCCGCAACGCTCTTTGAAGCGTGGAGGGCCATCCAGATCATTCCTGTGGAGTTGCGGTCGGTGGACATGATGTTGGCGCTAGAAATCACAGCTCAATATCGCATTTATGCTTATGACGCTTATTTCCTGTCGTGCGCCCTGATGTTGCGTCGCCCCCTATTGACGCTGGATAGAAAGATGCAAAAGGTTGCTCAGGATATGGGAATCAAAATTATGGAGGTTTAGCCTATGAAAGTTTTTACGTATTCTGAAGCGAGGCAAAAACTTGCGAAAGTGCTCGATCTTTCAAAAACGGAAGAGGTCGTGATTCGGCGGCGGAGCGGTGAGACATTTCGCATTGTCTATGAGCCGGTTTCCGAGTCTCCTTTCGATGTTCCTGGCGTGAAAACGGATCTCTCTTTGAAGGAAATACTGGATGCCGTGCAAGAATCCAGAGCTCGCTCAACGATGGATGCGAAGAGCCGGGATGTTTGAGAGAAGCGGTTTTCAGAAGGTGATAGCAATGCAGCAATGGGCGTCTCCGACATTCGGGTTTGGCCTACGGTTGTATGTATGCGAGGGAAGGCGCCCTGATGCCTCGTGAAGTGGAGAGAGGGGCGGCGCCCGAACATGATCCGGTCGACGTCGGGGTGTTGATTATCGGCGGCACCGCGGCCTATGGGTTGGATTTGACGCCCTGGCGGCCCGCGGGCGAGCCTTTCATTCTGTCCACCCCCTACGGCGAATCGCCTCCCATCACTCTGCTGCAACCAGACCCCGGCCAACCCCCCGTGGCTTTCTGCTCCCGGCACGGGCGGGACGCGTTGAAGCGCTCTGCAGCCTTTCTCAACCATCGGGCCATGATCTGGGCGGCAAAGATGCTCGGGGTCAAAACCATCTTTTCCTGGAACGGCGTCGGGGCCATCCACCAGGGGCTGGAGGTGGGCGATCGGGTCGTTCCTGCCGATATCCTCGACTTCACCCGCGCCCGGGTGACCACCTTCGGCCATCCCGACCTGCCGCCCGCGTCCGGACCGGCCTTCCACCCTGCGGCCCGCGCCGCCATCCTCGCCGCCCTGCCCATGCCGAATCCTATGCCCGATCCCATCTACGTCTGCACCGAAGGCCCGCGGCTGGAAACGGAAGCCGAGATCGAACGCTACCGCCGCGCGGGCGCGGATGTGGTGGGCATGACGCTTTCCCCGGAAGTTTTTTTGGCGCAGGAGGTCGGGATCAGGTATGCTTCTCTCTGTTACGTGACCAACTTCGCCACCGGGCGAGCCCTGGGCCGCGAGCCCAAACGCCAGTTCGGGCCCGCGGTCGCCCACGCCTGCCTGCTCATCCTCCTCCGCGCCGCTTCTCTGCTTCGTAAATAGACGTTGGCGTCGTTGGCGGAGACCTTCTCTTAGCCAGCGT
>CAZDCN010000159.1:0-5658 GCA_964503945.1 uncultured Caldilineales bacterium | reverse complement strand
TCAGGAAGTGGAGATCGTCATCCACGACCTGCAGGCTCCGCCCGAAATCCCCAAAAACGTGCAGGCCGGCGACGGCGCATCCCCTGAGATGGTGCGCGTGACCTGGGACCCGGTGACCACCGCGAGCTCGTACCACGTCTATCGGGCCGAGAGCGAGACCGGGCCCAAAACCCTGCTGGGAGCGACGACCGCCGCCGCTTACGACGACGCCACCGCCGCGCCCGACCTCACCTACTACTACTGGGTGACCGGGGTCAATGATCAGGGGGAGAGCCTGCACAGCGCCTGGGATACAGGCTGGCGCGCGATCCCCATGACGCTGACCCTCAGCCTGACGAATCGCGTGGATGTGACGCTGACCTGGTCCGACCGCAGCGAGGCGTGCAGCTACGAGGTCTTTCGCGACCGCGCGCCCTATTTCGATCCCGCGGCGCTGACGCCCGAAGCCACCCTGACCGCGCCCGCGTCCTCCTACACCTTCCCCAACGACGCGGGCGATCCCGCCCAAAATCACTACTACCTGGTGCGGGCCATCGGCTGCGCCAGCGGCCAGCCCAGCCCCTCCAACCGCGCGGGCGAGTTCGATTTTCAGCTCATCCCCGGGCAATAAAAGACCTCGAGGCCCGCGATGGAGCCCCGAGGTCGGGATGCGTCGGGCGTTTGAGGCGCCTGGCGTCAGTTGGTTCCGGGAACCAGGGTGAAGTCGAATTCCGCCACGCGGGTGACGGACCCGGCCGGCGGCGGGCAGTTGTCCACGCCCAGGACTTTGTAGTAATAGTTGGCGGCGGCGTCGCCCAACGCGCCCGCGTCGGTGTAGGTGTTGGCGGTCACCGTCGCCAGCAGGTTGGTAGCGTCGTCGGGGGTGAAGTAGGGGTCATCGGCCGCGCGATAGACTTTGTAGCTGGTGGCGTTGGTGTCCTGCCAGTCCAATTGGGCGTCTTGGCCCGCGGCGGAGATGGTCAGGCCGGTGACCTCGTTGGTCTGTCCGGCGCAATTGAGCGTGGGTTGCAGACACCATTGGCTGAGGGAGCCCGTCTCGGTCCAGCCTTCGTCGGTCACCGTCAACGTCCAATCGCCGCCGAAGCCCTCGCCGTCGAAGGCTGTCAGCAGCGAGGTGTTGGGGGGATCGCCGCCCACCACATTGCCGGAGATGGCGGGGTTGTTGTTGCACATGTCCTCGGCGTTGCCGTCCGTCCCCTCGTCATCGATGGTGGCGTCCACATTGTCTCCGACGCATCCACGATCCAGGAAGCCGGGGTTGGTCGCGCCGGGCCGGTCCAGCAGGGTCACCGTCGTTCCCGAATCGACATGGGTGAGGGTCACGGTCAGATCGCCCACCAGGGTGTGAGGGATGTTCAGATAGACGTTCAGGTCGGCGATGTTTTTGGTGTTGTTTACGGTGAGGGTGCTGCTCACGCCCGCGGCGTCGTTATCGGGGATGGCCAGGTTGGGGGCGATGCAGATTTTGCTTTCGGTGGTGAAGCTGAAAGCTGTCGAGTAAGCTCCCAGGCCGCAGGGGTTTTCTGCGGCCACCCGCCAGTAGTAGGTGGCGTCCATCTCCAGGGGGGTGGGCATGGTGTAGCTGGTTCCGGCGATGCCGGTGGCGGTGTGGACGATGTTGTTGAACGAGGCGTCGGTGGCCACCTCCAGGCGGTAGGTGTCGGCGTCGGTGGCCGCGTTCCAGGTGAAGGTGGGGGTGGTGGGGACATCGGTGGCGCCATCGGCCGGGCTGACCAGGGTGGTGGAGCCGGGGGAGCCGGCGTAAATCGTCAGGTCGACCGTGGTCGTGTGGGTGAGCGTTCCGCTGGCGCCCTCGATGGTGATGGTGGAGGCGCCGGGCGAGGCTGCGCCCGTGTTGCTCACGGTCATTGTGCTGGCGCCGGGCGGGGTCACGGGGTTGGGGTTGAAGGTGACGGTGGTTCCGGGCGGGTTGCCGGTGGCGCTGAGGGTGACGGGGTCGCTGAAGCCGCCGGTGCTGCCCACATCCACGGTGTATTGCGCGTCCGAGCCGCTGCACACGGCCTGAGAATCGGGCGTAGCGCTGAGGGTGAAGTCGGCCTGGGTGGTGCAGTTGGGGAATTTGAAGGAGGCGATGCGGGTGGTCCAATTGGAGCTGCTGGTGGTCTTGTAGTACTCGGTGGTAAACCAGAAGGTGCAGTCATCCACCGGGTCCACGGCCAGCATGCTGTAATCGCCCCAGCGGCTGGCGCTGTGGGTCTGGGCGCCGCCGCCGTCGATGATGGTTCCTTCGCCCTGGGTCAGCTCGTTGAGGGGATCATCGAAGAGGCGGCCGGCGTAGCGAATGCCCGGGAAGATCGATGAACTGGAGACGCTGTAACCCACGGCCAGGTTGCCCACCGCGTCCATGGCGACGCTGCCCATCCAGCGGTGCAGGCCGTCGTTGGGCGCGAAGGTGCTCTGCTGATACACGGTCCAGGGGTCCGCGGTGTTGCTACGGCGCAGCTCATACCAGCGCACGCCCGCGCGTCCGCCGCCCGCGTCCACCGTGTGGTTGAAGACCAGGGCCTCATGGTCGCCAAAGTTGCGATAGGCCAGGCGATACATGCCCCGGTCGCCGATGGCGTCCAGCTTCTCGGTCGTGCCCTGCTGGGGAATGCAGTCACGGGAATTGTTGTTGACGCAGGGCATGGAGTCGAAGTCCGCGATGTTGATGATGATGGGGTTCGTGTTGAAGGTGGTGTTGTTGGGATCGTTCCAGTCCACGTGGAATTCGTGGTAATGGATTTCGTCGTTGGGCCAGTTTTGCGGGTCCCAGGAGCCGTCGATGACTTCGACCATGTAGTTGGGCGCGCCCGCGGGCGGCAGGTTGGAGCCATCCAGGTCGGCGGGGAGCATGCCGCCCCAATCGGTAGAGGGCAGCTCAAAGAATTGCATTTGGGCTTGCTGACCCTGCAGC
Source organism: uncultured Caldilineales bacterium (assembly GCA_964503945.1). Lineage (GTDB taxonomy): Bacteria > Chloroflexota > Anaerolineae > J102 > J102 > M2005. The sequence continues at coordinate 2,741 of CAZDCN010000159.1, read as the reverse complement.
ATCTTGTCCCGCTCGAACGCGTACACGCCCGTGCCCGCCCAACTGCTGCCGTTCAGGAAGAGGTTGGCGGTCATGTAGTAGCCGTCGGGCCAGACGCCCAGCTTGGGATAGTCATTTAGCTTGTTGTCGCTGGTCTTGAACGCGTAGCGGTACCAGGCTCCGGTGGGATCGGGCGTTTGGGAGATGGCGATGCATTCGTAATAGGGCCCGGGGATGGCGAACTGACTGATGAGCCAGCGGTCCGCTATGGGGTCGTAGAGGACCACGGGGTCGCCGTCGTTGTTCTGTTCGCAGGCGCCGCCGAAGCCCTGCCAGATGGTGTTGATGGCCGCGGGCCCGTAGAGCAGATTGCCCGATTTATCGAACACCACGAAGTGGATATTCACGGTTTGCACATAGTGGTTGGGACCCACATCTCCGTTGGTGTCGGGAGGAAGCACCCCTTCGAGATTGTTTGTGCCTTCGAAATTGACGATGGGCGTAGGCATGGCGTTGGGGCCATACACTTTCTGCAAGGCCGCGTCCCCGGTCCGGAGGGGGCCGGCCGCGTCCCCGCCCGCGGTCTTACGTCGCAGCAGAGGGACTTCTTCCAAATCTCCGGGCTGGGGTGGAATGGGCGTCATTTCCCGTAGCGGCGGTGATAAATCGTGCTTTTCGGCATAGACCACGGTGGGACGAAGATCGTTGCCTTGGGCTGAGGCCGCGCTTTGCGCCTGCAAGTACAGGCCGAGTGCAAGGAAAAGGATGATGATGGGCAACAAACGCCATTGTTTCATTATGAACCCCTTTTGTGGTGAAAGCCGCGAGACGCGGCGGGTGTAAAGAAGCTGGACAACAGGAGCAAAGTATACGTGGATCGGGAGAAATGCGCAACGGCTTCTCAGGCGTCCCGGCTTTTTTGCTCGATGAGGGCCAGCAGGTCCTCCACATCGAAGTGATAGACCTGGCCGCAATACTGACAGGTGACCTCGGCCCCGCCGTCATCGACAAAATCCCGCAAGTCCTTCACGCTCAACCCCAGCAGCACGCGCGTGATCTGTTCGCGATTGCAGGAGCAGCTAAAGCGCACGCGGCGCCGCTCCAGGACTTCGTAGGGAACGCCCGCGAAGATTTCGGCCAGCAGATCCTCTGGCTCCCGGCCTTCGGCCAGTTCCCGGCCCGGGTCCATGGCCGTCAGCCGGGCGTGAACATCCTCCCAGGCGGCGTGGTCGTAATCGGGCATGACCTGGGCCAGCAGCCCGCCCGCGGCCACCAACTCGCCCGATTCGCTCATCTGCACGCCCATGCGCACGGCCGAGGGAATCTGGTCGGAATGCAGCAGATAGTGGGTGAGGTTTTCATCGAGATGGCCGGAATGCAGGGGGACAGCGCTCTCCACCAGGTTTTTCAGCCGCAGATCCTTCACCACCAGCAGGGTTCCCTCCGAGCCGATGGCCTCGGCCACCCGTTCGCGGGTGATGGGCAAAGGCCCGGCCAGCTCCGGATGTTCCACATAGCCCCGCACCCGGCCATACGCGTCCGACTCGGCCAGGATGCGGCCCGCGGGCCCGTTCCCTTCCACCCGCAGGGCGACGCGCTGTTCCACCTTGAGCAGCGCGCCCAGCAGCGCGGCCGCGGTGAGGCCGTGACCCAGGACCGCGGTGGCCAGGGGCGCGGTCTTGTGGCGACGGGCGCCTTCATCCACCAGGTCGGTGGTGACTGCGGCCATGGCGCGGATGCCGGATGTTTTGGCGAGGATGCGAAGAATCACGTCAGTGGGCATGGAATCCTCCTGTTTCAGACAGGCGACACGGGCGGCGGGCCGCCGATAGGGATGAAAATGGTGGCATAATGCGTAATGCGTAAGCGTTTGCGTTTTACGCATCACGCTTTACGTCATGCGCCGGCTCGGCCAGCGTTGCCGCCAAAGTCATTTCGCAAGCGACGCCGACGTTTATGGACGACCCAGCGCCCGCCAGAACGCGTCCAGGTTTTCCGCCACCGACGCCCGGTCGTTGAAGATGGCCGAGCCTGCGACGATCACATGGGCCCCCGCGTCCACCACCTCCCGCACATTCTCCGGGTGGATGCCGCCATCCACCTCGATAGCCACATGCCGCAGCCCGCGGGCGTGGAGCAGTCGCCGCAAACGCGCGATCTTTTCCGTGCTGGCGGGGATATAAGCCTGCCCGCCAAAGCCCGGGTTCACCGACATGACCAGCACCTGGTCCACATAAGGCAGGATCTCCTCCAGCATGACCAGCGGGGTGGCGGGGTTCAGGGTCACGCCCGGCTTCGCGCCCAGTTCGCGAATCTGCTGCACGGTGCGATGCAGGTGCGGGCAGGTCTCCACGTGCACGGTGAGGATGTCCGCACCGGCTCGGGCAAACGCAGGCAGCATTTGCTCCGGTTGCTCGATCATGAGGTGCACGTCCAGGGTCAGGTTGAGCTCGTCCGCGAGGGGGCGCAGGGCCCGGACGACCACCGGGCCCATGGTGATATTGGGCACAAAGCGGCCGTCCATGACATCGATGTGGATGTAGGACGCGCCCGCGGCCGCGGCCTCGCGCACCTGCTGGCCCAGCCGGGCGAAATCGGCCGAGAGGATGGAGGGGGCAAGGATGATGGGATGGGGCATGGGATGTCTCAAGAAGGCGATGTCATGAGCGGCGGCGCGCCGATAAGGGTGGAAAATACGGTCGCCAGAGGCAGGTTGCAAGTCGCAGGTGACGCTGCGCAAGATCACCCGGAGCTGAAGCTCC
>CAZDCN010000158.1:0-5660 GCA_964503945.1 uncultured Caldilineales bacterium | reverse complement strand
CAGCGGCGGCTGGCGCATTATCCACACCTTGGGCGGCAAATTCTACCGCATCCGCCCCGTGCACAGCTTCACCTCGCAACTGGCCTCATCCCTGGTGATTCTCGGCGCTTCGGTGCTGGGCGGACCCGTGAGCACCACCCATGTGGTCAGCTCGACTATTGTTGGCGTGGGCGCGGCCGAGCGCAAGGGCCAGGTGCGCTGGTTGAATCTCACCGACATCCTCATCGCCTGGGTTATCACCGTGCCCATCACCGCGGCCCTGGCCGCATTGCTCTACCCCTTCCTGCGCATCCTCCTCGGGCCATAACGCCACGCTGATGGCTCCGTTCTCTTTTTTCCATCCGCAATTCGAGGTTCGACGCCTATGGGCATTTTAAGTACAAGCAAAGAAAACATCTTCGTCCGACTCCTGCGGGAACAGGCCGAAGTCCTGCAACGCGGCGCGCACGCCCTGGAGCGTTTCGTCCTGAATGGCGACCCCAAAGACGCGGAGATCGTCGAAATCAGCGAAAAACAGGGGGATGAACTGCGACGCATCCTCATCGACGAACTGCACAAAACCTTTGTCACGCCCTTCGACCGGGAGGACATCTTCGAACTCTCTCTCTACCTGGATGACGTGCTGGATTATTGTTATACGACCATTCTGGAAATGCAACTGCTGGATGTGGATTCGGACAAATACCTTCGTGAGATGGTGGGGCGGGTGCGAGAGGCCGCGGATGAGTTGCTGCTGGCCATGCAGCGCTTGGAGCGCAATCCCATGGTGGCGCTGGACCATTCGCGGCGAGCCAAACATCGAGAAAATCAGGTGGAGCGGCTTTACCGGCAGGCGGTGGCCGACCTGTTCGAAGGCCCGGAGGACAGCCATCACATCATGATGATGTTGCGCACCCGCGAGGTGTATCGCCACGTTTCCAATGCGGCGGACCAGGCGGACCAGGCGGCCAATGTTATCGGCAAAGTCGTGATGAAGATGACGTGAGATGAAAAGCGCGGTGAAAGCCTTCATCGAAAATACGGTTCCGCCAGGGGCGCAGGCGAGGCTGTGGCGCGCCTACCGACGATGGCGCACGCGCGGGGATCGCTACATCTGCCCCCTGTGCGGCGCGCATCTGCGCACGCTGTGGCCGCGGGGGCTGATGCATCCCGTCCTGGAACAGTACGATATCATCGGCGGAGGGTATCGGGAGCAAGCCTCTTGCCCGGTGTGCGGCTCCACGGAGCGGGAGCGGCTGGTCTACCTCGCCATCCGCCAACGCACCGACTTGCTGAAACGCCCCGCCCGCCTGCTGCACGTCGCGCCCGAACCCCAACTTGGTCGCATCCTGCGAGCCGCGCCCCGGCTCGAGTATCTCAGCGCGGACCTGTACGCAGAGGATGTCATGGTGAAAATGGATATCACCGCCATCCAGTATCCCGACGCCAGCTTCGACGCGATCATTTGTAATCATGTGCTGGAGCACGTGCCCGATGACCGTCGGGCCATGCGGGAGCTGCACCGGGTGCTGAAGCCGGACGGGTGGGCCATCCTGCAAGTTCCCTTTAGCGAAAAGATCACGCAGTCCGTGGAGGACCCGACGGTGACCACGCCCGAGGCCCGGGCGCGGATGTTCGGGCAGGAGGATCACGTGCGGATTTACGCGAAGGCCGATTATCTGGCCCGGCTAAAGGAGGCTGGTTTCCGGCCTGCCCTGCTGAATTGGTGGGAGGAAGGCGAAGCCTTCGGCAATCCGGACAATCGCTACGGCCTCATGCCCCGGGAGACGCTGTTTTTGCTTCACAAATAGTCCACTGATAGGGAGAACCACAGATAGAGGACACAAATAGAGAAAACACAAATGAAAGTCAGGTTGGCAGGTCGCAGGCGGGTCTGCGCAAGTTGACCTGCCACTTGCGACGCTCATGCCGGGGAGGGGGACGGCGTAGCCTGTCCTGAGGGAAGCCGAAGGAGCCGTTCCTTGGCCGCAGGCCTGGAGAGCCCGACTTCAGTCGGCCAGATAGCCGATGAACCGCTGATAAACGCCGATGAAGGGAAAAACCAGAAAGGTGATCTGCGTCAATCCGCGTTGCGAAGCATCCGCGTCATCCGCGTTCCCATTTTCATTCTCATGGGCGTGCAATCGCTTATGGCGATTGGGAGAGGGTCAGGGGCAGGAAGAGTTGGTTGAGGGCGGGGGCCTGGATGCGGCCGCGCACGATGATGGGGGTTTCGGTCAGGGTGAGGGTGACGATGCCGTTTTGGGGCGCGTAGGAGGCCACGTCGGGGCTGGTCTGGCCAGGCTGGGTGGGGATGGTGAAAACCAGCAATTGGGGCTCCTGAGTCGCCAGGGTGAGGAGGGTGGAGGCCGGGGGATCGTTCGGGCCCTGGGCGACGCCGTCGTCGTACCAGAATGCGGTCACGGGCTGGCTTTCCACCATGAATTGGAAGGCGTAAACGCCCGGACCAAACCCGATGAGCCGCTGCACGGAGGCGTAGCCGCCGAGCTGGCCCTGCACGGTGGCCAGGGCGTGGATCACGGGCCGGGTGAGCTGATCTTCGCCCGGAGCCAGCATGCCCTGGAACGCGAGGTCGCGCAGGCCGTAATCCTCCCGTTCGTAGGTGGGCCGGTCCTGCTCATAGCCCATGACCAGCGCGTCGAACCCGCTCCACGCGGCCATCACCCATTTCTTAAAGGCCAGGCGGGCCTGCTCCGCCCGATACCACAACGTCACCCCGGCGTGGTCGGGGTCCGCAGGGTCGCGCAGCGCGTTCCACAGAGCCTGTCCATTGGCAGGGTAGAGGGGATTCACCGAGATGATTTGGGGGTCCGCGGTCAGGGCCGGGGCGGAGGTGGCGCCGGTGATCCACACCGGTTTCTCATTCCCGGCCACCGTGGCCACCCAATCGGCCAGCGTAGCCAGGCCCGTGTAGTCGGCGATGCTGTGCACGGCCACGATGTCGTAAGCGTCGCGGGCGTTCAAAATCTGCTGAAAGGCGGTGAGTCCGCCGCACACCGCGGGGTTCACGTTGGTCACCACGTCCTCCAGGTCTGCGGGCGAGGGGTCGCGGTCCAGCATGTCGGTGGCCGCGATGCCGCCCAGGAGGATGCGGGCGTCGGGCGAGGCCGCGCGGGCGGCGCTGGCCGCGGCCCGCAGCAGGGTCACATATTCGGACGCGGCGGTTTCGGGCGACGTTCCCTGCCACCACACGCCCGTGGCGGCCTCGGTCTCAATCTGAAAGTAGCGGACGGGATCGGGTCGACCGTCACCGTCCACATCTTTGAGGCCAGGGAAGTCATCCACGCCATCGCCATCGTAGCGCTCCACCACGGCCTGCACCCAGGCGGCGTAGTCATCGAGATATTCCGGTTTGGGCGGCGTGGACGCGGCCGCGGCAGCCAGTCCTCCTTGGGGGCCGGCGGCCCGGGCCCAGGGGTTCCACGCCCGCAACACGATGACCAGCTCAAACCCCGCGTCCTGATATGCGGCCACCCGGGAATCGAGCTGCACCGAGGGCGCGTCCCAGGCGTAGCTATGGACGTCCCCCTGAGGCGCGTTGGGCTCGATGACGCCCCAGCGCACGTCATCCAGCACGGCGAGCTGAGCCTGGCTGATCTTCAGCGCGTCGGGCAGCTCGTTGAGGAAGAGATGACTGGCGTCGATGACGCCCAGTCGCAACGGACCGTCCTGCAACCGCTCGCCGGCGGGATAGCGGATGCTGGCCTGGTTGCAGGCGGGCGCGGGCACGGTGCAGGCAGCAATGATCCCGACCAAAAGGAGAAGAAACAGGAAGGAAAAGGGAATTCGTCGGGGTGAAGGCATGAAATTATCCTTTCAACTGGGCCAGCATGGCCTCCACGGGTCGGGCGTTGATGACGTCGTCGGGGGTAAGCCAGGCGCGACGGGCCACCGCGACGCCGTATTCCAGATAGTCCATGTCCGCGGGCTGGTGGGCGTCGGTGCTGATGGCGATCTTGCAGCCCAGGTCTACGGCGCGGCGGGCGAGGACGTCGTTCAGGTCCAGCCGCCAGGGATGGGCGTTGATCTCCACCACCGTGCCGGTCTCGGCGCAGGCCTGCAACACCCGCTCCATGTCGATGTCGGTGGGCGGGCGTTTGCCCAGCAAGCGGCTGGTGGGATGGCCCAGGATGTCCACATGGGGGTTTTCAACCGCTTTGAGACAGCGCCGGGTGATGGTTTCTCGATCCTGACGCAGGCTGCTGTGGATGCTGGCGACGACGACATCCAGTTGGGCCAGGACCTCGTCGGGAAGGGCCAGAGAGCCGTCGGCCAGGATCTCCAGCTCCACGCCCACAAGAAGTCGAAAATCCACGCCCTCCCGAGCCCAACGGGCGTTGAGGTCGTCCACCATGCGGCGCTGCTCCGCCAGTTTCTCGCCATCCACGCCGCCGGTGACGCCCAGGCCCACGCTGTGGTCGCTGAGCAGCCAGTAGCGGTAGCCCCGATCCATAGCGGCCTGGGCCATGGCCTCGATGCTGGCCCGACCGTCGCTCCAATGGGAATGGCCGTGGAGCTCGCCCTGGATATCTTCTGTCGTCAGGAGTTGGGGCAGACGGCGGGCCTGGGCCAGCGCGATCTCGCCCCGGTTCTCCCGCATCTCGGGCGGAATCCAATCCAGGCCCAGGAAGGCGTAGAGAGCTTCTTCGGTCTCGAAATGACGCACTTCGCCGGCGGGCGCGTCCCCCTCGCCCGTGGCCTTCAGCCCATACTCGCTCAAGCTCCAACCCTGTTTCTGGGCCAGTTCTCGCAGGGCGATGTTATGGGCTTTACTGCCCGTAAAGTATTGCAACGCGGTCCCCCAATGCCGGGGCTCCACCACCCGCAGATCGCATTCCAGGCCGCCGCGCAGCCGCACCCTGGTTTTCGTTTCGCCCCCCAGCAGGGTCTCCTCCACCTGGGGCAACGCCTGAAACGCGGTCATCACCTGGGCGGGCCGGGGCGCGATGGCCAGGATGTCCAGATCGCCCACGGTTTCCTTCCAGCGGCGCAGGCTGCCCGCGGGCTCGATGGCCGTGAGCGCGTCCGGGGGCAGGGCTTCGCGCAGAGCCTGGACGAGGCTCAGCGCCAGGGGACGGGCCACGCCCAGAGGCGTGCGCGCGTGGCGGCGCTGCTCCAGTTGGGCGACGCCTTTGAGAATGTTCTCTTCGGTTTTGGCGCCGAAGCCTTTTAGGCCCCGAATGCGATGGGCTTCGGCCGCGGCTTTCAACTCGGCCAGGGTCGTGATCCCCAGCTCTTGCCACAGCCGGGCGACTTTCTTCGCGCCCAGGCCGGGAACCTCGGTCAGCTCCACCAGGGTGACGGGGACCTGGGAGCGCAGTTTTTGGGCCAGATGGCTGTCTCCCGTAGTCAGAAACTGCTCGATGACCTCGGCGATGCCCTGACCCACGCCGGGCAGGTCGGTGAGGGTTCCGGCCGCGGCCATGTCGTTGACATCCTCGGGCAGGTTTTCGATGACGTCGGCGGCGTTGCGGAAGGCCAGCCAGTGAAAGCGCCCCTCGCCCTTGATCTCCTTGAGCGCGGCGATGAGGCGCAGATGCTCCGCCACATCATGATTGGTGAATTGGAGATTCATTGACATGACGCCCTTCCTTGAACAACTCACGGCATCAACTGCGCCAGGGCTGCGCGCAGGCGGTCCTCCACGCCCGACACATCAT
>CAZDCN010000157.1:0-5666 GCA_964503945.1 uncultured Caldilineales bacterium | reverse complement strand
GTAGCCATCGGCCGAGGCGTCGAAGGTCTTGCAGCGGCCGGAAGGGGACATCATGCCCGCCTGGGAGAAGGTTACGGTGGTCTCGGCCGCAAAAATGAGATTGACGCCTCCGGCCAGGGCCACGTCGGCCTCGCCTTCGCGCAGGGCCTGGCAGGCCATGTGCAGAGCCACCAGGCTGGAAGAACAGGCCGTGTCCACGGCCACGCTGGGCCCGTGCAGGTTGAAAAGATAAGAAATGCGGTTGGCGGCCACGCTGAAGGCGTTGCCCACGCCGCTGTACGCGGTGAGCTGTTTCAGATCGCCGCGCTGGAGCAGATAGTAATCGTGGTTAGAGACGCCCACAAACACGCCCGTATGCGTCCCCTGCAGCTTGTGCAAGGGGATGCCCGCGTGCTCCAGCGCTTCCCAGGCGACCTCCAACAACAAACGCTGCTGGGGGTCCATGTGTTCGGCCTCTCGGGGGGAGATGCCGAAAAACACCGGGTCGAAATAATCCGCCTTGTCGATGAACCCGCCCCACTTGCTGATCACCTTGCCTGGCCCGCCCTGGGGATCATACAACTGGTCCGAATTCAGCTCCTCCCGGTCCGGCGGAAACTCGGTGATGGCGTCCACGCCGTGGATGATCAGCTCCCAGAAGGCGTCGGGGCCTTCGGCGCCGGGAAAGCGGCAGCCCAGGCCCACGATGGCGATGGGCTCATCCCGGTGGCCCGTCTTCAGCCCGGGCAGGGGGGGCATCATGGCTGCTTCCCGGGCGTCCTCTGCATCCAACCGCAGCCGGGCCGCGATGTGGCGGGAGATAGCCTCGATGGTGGGGTATTCGTAGACCAGCGTGGGGGAGAGGCTCAATCCCGTCCAGCTCTCCAGGTCCCCCACCAGGGTGATGGCGTCCCGGGAGGCGATGCCGAAGCGCTCCAGGGGCATGTTGGGGTCGATGCTTTCGGGCGGTGCGCCCAGGAGCTCGGCGATCTGTTGGATCAGCCAATCGCGAATGGCGTCAAGGGAAGTGGGTTGGGGCATGGTTGGGTGTGGGAAACGTTCAGTGGGCAGGAATTAGTAAACGGTATTGGTTGGGTTGGCGTCGCGAGCGTAAGGCGTAAAACGTAAGGCGCAAAACGTAAAGCGTAAAACGTAAAGCGTAAAACGTAAAGCGTAAAACGTAAAGCGTAAGGCGTAAGGACTTCACGTTTTACGCATTACGCATTACGCATTACGCATTACGGATTACGGATTGCTCGACCAGCCTCGCCGTGGCCATTTTCTGCAAGCGACGCACCCTTTCTCACGCGTCTCAATCCCACGTGGGGAAGGCGCCGGTCAGGTAGCCTTTGCGGGCGGCGTAGCGCTGGATCTTGCCGCTGGAGGTTTTGGGAATCTCGCCCGCGGGGAGGAAGAGGATGTCGTGGACGCGCAGTTCGTGGGCCTCGCTGACGGCCTGGCGGATGCGCTGGCGCAGGGCCTCGGGGTTCAGGGTGTTGGGCTCGTCGCCGGTTCCGGGCCGGTATTGTTTGCGGATCTCGGTGACGATGACCAGTTGCTCCCCGGCGTCCGCGTCCACCGAGAAGGCCGCGGTGCAACCGGGCCGGATGGCGGGGTGCACCTGCTCCACGGTGAATTCAATGTCCTGGGGATAGTGGTTGACGCCGTCGATGATGATCAGGTCTTTGATGCGCCCGGCGATGAAGAACTGGCCGTCGACCATGACGCCCAGGTCGCCTGTGCGCAGGAAGGGGCCCTGTCCGTCGGCGGTGAACGCGCGGAAGGTGGTTTCGGTGGCCTCGGGGTTATTCCAATAGCCCTGGGCCACGCTGCCGCCCTTCACCCAGATCTCGCCCACCTGGCCCTCGGGCAACACCTGGTGGGTTTCGGGATGGACGATGAGGGTGGTTTGATCCCCCAGATTGACGCCGCAGCCCACCAGGGTGATGGTCTTGCCGTTGTCCTGGGACTCGCCGGAGAGGACGCGGGCGGGGAACTCCCGTAAGATGGGGGGCTCGGCCCGGCGTCCGCCCGTGGTGATGAGGGTGCCCTCGGCCAGGCCATAGGTGGGATAGAAGGCGTCGTAGCGGAACCCGGCAGGGGCGAAGACCTCGGTGAAGCGGTGGAGGGTGGCGGGTCGGATGGGCTCGGCGCCGTTGAAGGCCATGGACCATCGGCTGAGGTCGAGCTGGGCCAGTTGCTCGGGGGTGATCTTGCGGGCCACCAAGTCGTAGGCGAAGTTGGGGCCGCCGCTGACCGTGGCCTGATATCTGGAGATGGCCTGGACCCAGCGCACGGGCCGCTGCAGGAAGGCGATGGGGGACATGAGGATGACCCGCATCAGGTTGTAGATGGGCTCCAGCAGGCCGCCGATGAGGCCCATGTCGTGGTAGGGCGGCAGCCAGATGACGCCGATATCCTCCGCGTAGCGAAGTTCGAAGGCCTGGCGGATGAGCTCCAGGTTGTGGAGGAGGTTGGCGTGGGAGAGCATGACCCCGCGCGGGGTCTGGGTGGAGCCGGAGGTGTATTGCAAAAATGCGAGATCGTCGGCGCGGATGGCGGGAGGCTGCCAGCCCTCGGCCTGCGCATCCCCCACCGTGTCGGTGGCGATCCATTGCATGGCGGCCAGATCGGGTGCCTGGGCAAAGACGAAGGGCGCCATCTGCAGGATGGGCTCGGTGGTGAGGGCCACGGAGGCGTCGGCATTTCGCACGATGGCCTGCAGCCGGGGCAGGGTGCGGTCCAGGCGCATGGGGTTGGGGGGATAGGCGGGCACGGCAATGACGCCGGCGTAGAGGCAGCCGAAGAATCCGGCGATGTATTCCAGGCCGGGCGGGTAGAGGAGCACCGCCCGATCGCCCTGCTGCAACCCCACATCCCGCAGCGTGACCGCGATGGCTCGGGCGCGGCGATCCAGATCGGCGTAACTCATCACCGATTCATCTCGCTCGCCATCCTCCAGAAACACATAGGCCCGCTCAAATCGATTCTCCTCCGCCCGATGCCGCAACAAATCGACCAATGTGGCAATCCCGGTTCCCGCGATGGGGTTTTGCTGTTGTCCTGCTGCCATAAACGACCTCGTTGATGGAAAACTAGAATGAAAATATCAAGGATACATCGGCCAACAGAATGGAACAGACGCTTTTGAACCATCCTGAAGGCTGTTACAACCAATCAGCTTGAAAGGAAACAAAACCGGATTCTCCATAGCGCCATGAGCCGGATTCCAAACTGTTCGTTCAGTTTGAACGCCCCAAGAACTTACCAACATGCGGCTCAGCACCATGGGGTCGTAGAAAGAAATTCTTCACGGATTCAATCGATTGAAGTCATTATAAGCCAGCGTCCCTCCGTATGCAAAAATCGGTGAGGAAGCGGGAGAAATCATTGCCAATGAGCTAAGAGTTGACAGAGTTTTCCAAAAACTCTTTGCTGATGGGATTCTATGCGTGGGAAATGACGCGCTTTGCAAAACAATGATTCATAAAGAAAGTCTGTGAGGCGAGCGATCTTGTCATCGACACGCCTCGGAAATCCATTTTTGCTCTCGATGATTTTGGTGTAAACTAATCCATTGTTATTTCCCGCAGAACTTTGTCCCTTCCTACCATTTTTTAGGAGAAGATCAATTATGAGAGGATCGTTACGTGGCTTTTTGGTCGTTGGCTTGCTGCTGACGCTGGTTTTCACAGTAGCCCCCCTGGCGCAAGCGGATGAAGGACCGTCCGTGCGTTCTTTCACCCGGCTAGGCAATGGGGATGAGCTGGCAACTTACATCATCCGCCTGGAAAATCCGTCGCTAGCCGCCTATCGCGGGGGCATTCCTGGCCTGGCAGCCACCAGCCCCCGGGCTACGGGCGCGGCCAAGCTGGATGTCAATAGCCCTGCCAGTCAGGCCTATCTTGCTTTTCTCGCTCAAAAGCGGGAGGAATTTCTGCAACGGGCCTCGGAGCTTCTGGGGCGGGAATTAAAGGCGGACCGGGTTTACAGTGTGGTGTATAACGGACTTACCTTAAAACTGACAGGTGAGGAGGCGAATCGTATAGCTCAAATGCCCGGAGTGCGCAACATTCAACAAAACTATGTGCGTCAGCCGCTTACAGACCGCGGTCCGGAGTGGATCGGCGCTTCTAGCATTTGGGGTCCTCGCAATAGCGCGGATTGTACTGCGGATGGCGGCGGCTGCGGCGAGGGCGTCGTTATCGGCGTCATCGATACGGGCATCAATGACGGCCATCCCTCTTTCGCGGATGTTGGTGATGATGGCTACGATCATACAAATCCCCTGGGGGCGGGCAATTACAAAGGCTGGTGCGATCCCGCCAACGCCAATTATGACGCCAATCTTCAATGCAATGACAAGCTCATCGGTATGTGGGATTTTGTGAACGATGGCAACGGTCCGCGTGATGCAGATGGCCATGGCAGCCACACCGCCAGCACCTCGGCTGGCAATTTCATCAACGAAGCCGTCCTTATTGCACCCACCATTACTTTTACTCGCAGCATCTCTGGCGTGGCTCCTCACGCTAATATCATTGCTTATCGGGCCTGCGGCCATGATGGTTGCCCCCTTTCAGCATTAACCGATGCCATCAATCAGGCCGTCACCGATGGCGTGGATGTCATCAACTATTCCATTGGCGGGCCTTCATCTAATCCCTGGACGGATGATGACGCTCAAGCGTTTCTGGATGCGTGGGATGCGAATATCTTTGTCGCCACCTCGGCGGGCAACAGCGGGCCCGGAGCCGCGACCATGGGCTCCCCCGCGGACGCCCCCTGGATCATGGCTGTTGGCGCAGCCACTCACGATCGGGCCTTTGCCAACTGGTTGACCGGTATGACTACTGATCAAGGCACGACCTTGGGCGACATTGAGGGGCGAAGCATTACCTCGGGTTATGGCCCGGCTCCTATCGTCTACGCGGGAGATTACGGCAACGCCCTGTGCAAGGCCGGCATCTGGCCCGCCAACCAGTTCAACGGCGAAATTGTCGTCTGCGACCGGGGTGAGATCGCTCGCGTGGACAAGAGCGCCAATGTGGCGGCCGCGGGCGGCGGCGGCATGATTCTGGCCAACACCATCAATGAAGGCGATGGACTCAGCGCCGATTCTCATTCCATCCCTTCAGTGCACATCACCTATAAAGATGGTCAGAAACTGAAGGATTGGCTGGCCAACGGCGATACTGGCCACACCGCCACCATTGCGGGCACGCAAATGGATGTGGACGTGAAATATGCGGATCACATGGCCTCTTTCAGCTCCCGCGGTCCTAATCCCGCTGCGCCCGGCATCATCAAGCCCGATATTATCGGACCGGGCGTGGATATTTTCGCCGCGGTGGCGGATGACGGTGATCCCAACAATGGCCCTGATTATGATGTCTACAGCGGCACCTCCATGTCCAGCCCCCACTTGGCGGGCGCGGGCATCCTCATGAAGCAGGCTCATCCCACCTGGAATCCGGACGAAATCAAATCCGCGATCATGACCACTTCCAAAAATACAGGACTGGTCGAGGCGGATGGCGCTACGCCCACCACGCCTTTCTCCTCGGGCGCGGGTCGGGTGGACCTGAGCCAGGCCAAAGATGCGGCCATGCTGGTGGATGAAACTCGCGCCAATTACGACAGCACAAATCCTGACACCGGCGGTGATCCCACCACTCTGAACATTG
>CAZDCN010000156.1:0-5676 GCA_964503945.1 uncultured Caldilineales bacterium | reverse complement strand
ACGCCAGAAATCCATCGCAGTCGGGGTATCGAGCTCGAAAATCGGCGAACGTGTAGCTTCGAGATGGATTCATGAAATGCGCTCCTCTGTCGTTTCATCATCCACCCGGCCCAGCAGCCAGCGATGATGCGCCCACACCGATTTCACCTGCCAGGGCAGGCGGACGCGATCCAGCCAGGCGTATTTGATCACGCGGTCATAGAGGTCGGGTTGTTCGCCCAGATAATAGGCCATGGTGTTCCATTCCCAACTATCGCCCGTGAACTGGTCCTCCAATTTGGCGCTGCGGATGCCCAGGCGTTGCAGCACTTCGTTGGCGGGCATGACCGTATCGGGCCAGGGAGGCACGTCCAGCACGCCGCTGGCGATGATCTGCACGCCCTCATTGCGCAAATGCCAGCGCACCCGGTTGATATCCACCCAACGTTCGTCCACGGTGTCGAAGAAGTCCTTATCCAACACGTATTTGCGCATCCAGTAGCCCACCTGCAGGTTGTTGGGCATGGCCACGAACACGAGTTTGCGGCTGGTGCGCACCAGCTCCCGCAACAAGGCCGCGGGATCGGGCAGATACCAGAGCGCGGCCCAGTTCCAGGCGAGATCAAAGCTGTTGTCCGAAAAAGGCAACTTGCCCCAGCCGTCGGGCGGAATGACGTGCATATCGGGCTTCAGGCCCAGTTCGCCCCAGATGCGCGTCACCGCCTCGGCCCGGTCCGGAATGTCATCCACCAGGGTGACGCGGACGCCGTGACGGGCAAGATTCACGCTGTTGATGCCGGTGACGCCGGCCATCCCGTAGATGGGCGCTTCCAGCGCGGTTTCAACGCCGAACTCCTGACGCAGGCCCTCCAGAAAATCATTGAGCACGAACCGCTCATACACCAGGCCCAAACCTTCGTTGTAGTCGGTGAGATACTTCTCCCAGATGGGGCGCTGCGCCGCGCCCGTGCCTTGCAGAGTGTTGGTCATGGTCGCTCCAAAAAGGGATTGGATGATCGTGTCAGGTAGCAGTATAATGATTTGAAAGGCTGAATGCAATTTTCATCTCCGCCATCGAGGCCCTTATGTCTGCCATCCATCCCCACATCCTTCACAACGGCGAACTCATTCCCAAGGAAAAGGCCTGTTTTCCGGTCTACACGCCCGCGCTGGTGGGCGCGCTGGGCGTCTATGAAACCATTTTGGTCAAAGATGGACGTTACGTCGCCCTGCAAGAGCACCTGGAGCGACTCCTGCAATCGGTCGAAGGCGCGCAATTGCGCCTGCAGCCGGATTTGGATACCCTGACGCAATGGGCGCACGCCATCGTCCGGGCCAACGCGCCCAACGGCCTGGTGCGGGTGCTGGTCATGGACTTGGGCAACGGGCACGCGGATGTGTTTTTGTATGAGATGAGCTACGTCGCTCCTTCGCCCGAGGAATACGCCCAGGGCGTGCCTGTCATCCTCTATCATGGCGAACGGGCCATGCCCTTGATCAAATCCTTCAACACCCTGGTGCCCGGGCTGGCCCGCAAAGCGGCTCGAGCCGCGGGCGTGCACGACGCGCTGCTGGTGGACCGTAACGGCTTCGTCACCGAAGGCTCCAATTGCAACGTGTTCATCGTGCAGGATGGCGTGCTGGCCGCGCCGCCCTTGGGCGTCGTGCTGGAAGGCACGGTCATGCGCCGAGTCATCAGCCTGGCCCGTGAGCTGAGCATCCCCTTCCAGCGCCGCCATCTCCCGGCCGCGGACATTCCCCGCTGGCAGGAAGCCTTTCTCACCTCCACCCGGCGGGGCGTGTTGCCCGTGCGCCGCGTGGGCGATGTGGAGATCGGCCCGCCCGGCCCCATCACCCGCCAACTCATGGACGCCTATCGGGCGTGGGAGGCAGAGGAGCTGGCCGGATCCCCCACAGCCTGACCCGGCCCGAGGATGCGGCGGCCCCAGCTCCACAACGCGGCCAGGCCCGCGGCCATGAACACCTGTAGCAAGGGCATGGCAGGAAGGTGGAACCGATCGTAGGCGATGGGGCCAGGCAGAAAGGTGACGTAGAGAATGAACAGAACCGCGGCCAGCACATAAGCCCCATCCGCGGGAAAAAGAAAGGCCGCGCCCGCGAGAGCGAAAACAATCCGGATGAAGTTCCAGGCTAAAAACAGAAAGAAAAGGGCCGCGGCCGGCCAGGTTCCCTGGCCGGGCCCGCGCACGCGTAGGGCGTGAAGCAACCCATCGGGGAAGGTCGCCTCCCAGTTCTCGCCTGTGGCCCAACCATACCAAAACCGTTGCTCCAGGGGCAACCACCACGCCTGGGCACTCCCGGC
Source organism: uncultured Caldilineales bacterium (assembly GCA_964503945.1). Classification (GTDB taxonomy): domain Bacteria; phylum Chloroflexota; class Anaerolineae; order J102; family J102; genus M2005. Next base: position 3,374 of record CAZDCN010000156.1, on the reverse strand, counting down.
CAGATGGCTGAGGAGAAACGCGGTGGGATGCGCCCGAATCACCGCTCGCGCCGCGTCCGCCAGTGCAGCCTGCCGGGCCGCGGCCTGCCGGGGGGTCAGCTTCGCCTCGGAAACAGCGAACAGGTCGGGATGCTCCCGAGCAGCCATGTCCACAATCTGAAAGTAATACGCCTCCCAGCGCGGAGTCCAGGGCGCGATGACCTCCCCCTGGGCTCGGGCCAGGGTGGCGGGCCCGCTCACCCGGGCCAGATTCTCCATGAACGCGGTGGAAAGGGTGGGCTGCCCGAAAACCACGGCGTTGCGCGCCACCCACGGCGCGAGCATGAGCAGCATCATGGCAGCCGCGGCCAGCAGCGGCCGCCCACGACGATGAGCCAGCAGGGGCAAGGCCAGCAGCAGGGGCAGCAGAACCACGTTGGGTTTGATCAGCAGGCTCATGCCCGCGGCCGCGCCCAGGAAGGCCCCGCGCAGCCAGGGATGGCCAGCCTCCCGCTGAACGATCCACAATGCCAGCCAAAAGCTCAGGGCCAGCCAAAACGTGAGGAAACTTTCCACGTAAAGCTCGGCCGCGTAGCGCCAGGCCAGGGGCAGCAACGCGTAGAGCAGGCCCGCCAGCAAGCCGGCCTTTCGGAATCCGGTCAAACGGCGGGCCATGTCGGCCGCCAGCACCGCGGTCAGGGCGTCGAGCATCGCCTGGATGACTAGCACCGTTCGGGGAGAAGTTCCCGGCAGGGCGTAGACCGCGGCCAGGAAGAGGGGATAGCCGGGGGTGCGGATGCTGTCGGGCAGGAAGGGCGATTGGGTGTGCATGGAGAACGCGCGCTCATGCAGCAGATTCAGCGCCAGTTGATGGTAGCCCAGCGCGTCGATATTCCAATCGGGCAGCGCGCCCCATCGCAAGGCCAGAAACCCCAAACGCAAGACCAGGGCGGTGAGAAAGAGGAGGAGATAGGATTTGCGCATGACGGACGCTAGAGAGAGCGAATCCACCTGTCATCGAAGACCGTGGCCCGGAGGAGCTTCTCCAACCGCGGGTCGGACGCGTTCAAATCCCGCCTATCCACCAAAAACCAGGCGATTCCCTCGGCCAGATACGCGTCTTCACAGGTCCGGGCCGCATCGCTGCGCCCATACCCCGCCTCGAACCCCGACCGCACCCCGCGCGCGAAATCGCGCCAGGCCTGACCCGCGGGCTCCGGCGTCCCTGCCCAGCCGATGAGCCGGGCGATGAGCGCGCCCACGGGCGTGAGATATGCGACGGGGTCATCCGCCAGCAGGGCCAGCCGCACCCAGGCCACATCCTCCAACGCTCGCGCCCGAAAAACCCCCGCGCCCGGCTCGAACCCATGCCGAACCGCGTCGATGACGATATGCCCGCGCGGCTCCGCCAGCCAGCGCTCGGCCAGCGCATGGGGCAGAGGCCGCAGCAGGGACAGGGTCGCCCGCATGGCCTCCACGCCCGTGCGGAATCGCTCGGTCACATGCCCGGGTGATCGGGCCAGCGCGTCGGGCGCGATGTGAATACGGGTGAAGAGGGCTTCCTGCACGCCAAATCCCCCTCCCAAGCCTATTCCTGGAACATCGCGCCCACGCTCACCCCCAGATGAATGCGGCGGATGGTTTCGCCCAACAGCGGCCCCACGCTGAGGATGTCCAGCTTGTCGCCAATGCGCTCCCGTTTTTCTGGCGGGATGGGCAGGGAATTGGTCACCACGAGACGGTCGATGGGCGCGTCGCCCAAGCGCTCGGCAGCGGGATCGGAGAAGACGGCGTGGGTGGCAAACGCGATGACGTCGGCCGCGCCTTCTTCTTTCAGGAAGTAGGCGGCCTGAGTGAGGGTGCCCGCGGTGTCGATCTCGTCATCGATGAGAAGGCAGCTCAAGCCTTTCACCTCCCCGATAAGGTTATACATCTCCGTTTTGCTGCCATCCAGGCTGCGGCGCTTTTCGATGATGGCCAGGGGCAGGTTGAGGGCATGGGCGAAGTTCCGGGCCCGGCGCACCGCGCCCACATCGGGAGCGACCACCGCAGCATGGTTGGTGAGCTTGTTCATGCGCACATAGTCGATGAACAGATAGCGGGCGGTGAGCTCGTCGGTGGGGATGGTGAAAAATCCCTGGATCTGCCCGGCATGGAGATCGATGGTGAGGAACCGGTCCGCTCCGGCTACGGTAATGAGGTCCGCCAGCAGGCGGGCTGTGATGGGCACCCGGGGCTGGTCTTTCTTGTCGGTGCGACCGTACGCGTAGTAGGGGACCACCGCGGTGATGCGGCCGGCGCTGTCCCGGTGCAATGCATCGATGGCGATGAGCAGCTCCATGACCATGTCGTTGACAGGGCGCCCTAAAGGCTGAATAAGAAACACGTCCTTGCCCCGCACGCTTTGCTTGATCTGCACGAAGATGTTTTCGTTGGGGAATTTGCGGATGCGCATGGGCGTGGGGCGGATGCGCAGGTAATCGCAGATTTCCTCTGCCAGTTGAGGGTGACAGGAGCCGCTGACCACGGCGAGTTCACCATAAAGCCCTTCGGCCATGGGGGAGCCTCCGTTTCAGGATTCGGGAGATGGATGGACCAGTCTTGTCACCGCGGTGTAGGGGTCGATCTCGCGGCGGGCCACCGCTTCGATGGCCTGTTGCAGTACGTCTCGGGGGGTGCGGGCCAGCAATTCCTCCAGCAGATAATCGCGCAGGATCATACGCAGTTCGGTGGCGGCCCGCAGACGGTCGCGAAGTATTCGGCCGCCGCTTTGTTCCAGATAAAGCCGATGGTTTTCGATGGCGTCTACCAGCTCCGCCGCGCCCTGGCCCGAGGTGGCGACGGTTTTGATGATGGGTGGCGTCCAGGCGTTGGGCTCGCTCCGGGCTGCGGGCGTCTCCACCGGCAGCATGCGGCCATGATGCATCACCTGAAATTTCTCGGGGACCCCCAGGCTCAGCATCATCTTCAGGGCCATGACCGTTCGATCCACGCCCTCCCGATCGGCCTTGTTCACGGCGAAGATGTCCGCGATCTCCAGCACGCCCGCCTTGATGGCCTGCACTTCATCCCCCAGGCCGGGCGCTTCCACCACCACGGTGGTGTAGGCCGCGCTGGCGATTTCCACCTCGCTCTGGCCCACGCCCACGGTCTCGATGATGACGCGGTCGAAGCCTGCAGCGTCCAGCACCATGATCACATCCGCGGTGGCCTGGGCCAGGCCGCCCAAACTGCCGCGAGTGGCCATGGATCGAATGAACACGCCCGGATCGCCCGCCAAGTCCCGCATCCGCACCCGATCGCCCAACAGTGCGCCGCCGCTGAAGGGGCTGGTGGGGTCGATGGCGATGACGCCTACGGTGAGGTCGCGTTCCCGATAGACCTGGGCCAGAGCG
>CAZDCN010000155.1:0-5682 GCA_964503945.1 uncultured Caldilineales bacterium | reverse complement strand
GGCCATGCGCGTTTTGGATGAAACCTGCCTGCGCCTCACCCAGGGGCAGTTTCTAGACATGGATTTCGAGACCCGGATCGATGTGAGCCTGGACGAATACATGTTCATGATCTCGGGCAAAACCGCGGCCCTCATTGCCGCTGCCGCAGTGCTGGGCGCTATCATCGCTGACGCGCCCGATCCCGAACCCTATCGCACCTTCGGATTTGAGCTGGGATTGAGCTTCCAGATCGAGGATGACATTTTAGGCATCTGGGGCCAGGAGGCCCTGACCGGTAAATCGGTCACGGGCGATATTCTCACCCGTAAGAAAACCCTGCCCGTGCTTTATGCCCTTGCCCAGTCTGGACCCCAGGCGGATGAACTGCGCGCCTTCTACGCCCAGTCCGAACCCCTCACGCCCAATGACCTGCCCCGCATTCTGGCCCTGCTGGATGCCCTGGACGCCCGCGAATTTGCCGAGGCCCAGGGCCGGGCCCATGCCGATGCCGCGTTATCCGCGCTGGAAGCCACCGAGGGCGATGCCGACGCCCTGGAGATGCTGGCGGGATGGGTGGAGCAACTGGTCGGACGCCGTTGGTAGGGACTACCGGAGGACCAGCAACGCGGGATCGTGGATGCGCAACAATTCGGAGACCGGGATCTCCAGCATCGTTTTGTCATCCCCGCCGCCGCCAAAGACGATCTCGTAATCGAGAATGGATCGGGCCATGATCACGGGATGAGGATGCACATGCCCGATGGGCGGCACGCCCCCGACAGGATACCCTGTTTCAAGCAACACCTGCTCAGGCTTCGCGAGCTTGATCTGACGTTTTCCCACGCCGAAATGGTCGGCCAGCGGACGGGCGGGCACAGGCGGGCGGCCGTGGCTAATGACAATGTAGGGTTTACCGCGGATGTAAAACAGCAGGGTTTTGAGAATCTGATCGGCGCTGACGCCCAATGCGGCCGCTGCCGCCTGCACCGTGGACGTGTCCCCGATGTCGGAGATTAGGCGGGCGTGAATGCCCTGCTGGCGGATGGTGCGGGCGAGATGGGCGGGAGTGAGCATGGTTTTGCGAATACGTGTGTGAGCGTGTCCGCGTATCGGCGGATGTGAATACGAAGGGGTGGGTTGTAAACGTTTCGGGTTATGAAAGCAGCTCCCAATAGACCTCCAGCACCCTATCGGCGATGGTCTCCCAGCTGTATTGGGTGCGGACGACCTCTTGCGCCCGGCGGGCTCGCTCTGCAGCCCGGTCGGGGTAGTGCAACGTTTGCAAAATGGCGTTGGCGATGGCCTGGGGATCGTTGGCCACGCGCAGCCCGGTCACTCCATGCTCCACCACTTCGCTCAACCCGCCCACATCGCCCACGATAACGGGTGCGCCCGCGGCCATAGCTTCCAGCGCCACAATGCCAAAGGGCTCATATCGGCTGGGAAACACGGCGACATCCGCCACAGCATAGATTTCGTTTCGGGTCTGGTCGCTGATGAATCCCACCACCTGGACCGCCTCCTCCAGACCCAACTGCTGCACCAACGCCACGATCTGGTCCGTGTAGGAGCCTTTGCCCGCCAGGATGAGTTTGGCGGTGGGGAACGCTTCCAGCACCCTGGGCATGGCCTGCACCAGTAGGTCCGGGCCTTTCTCCCACTCCAGCCTCCCCACAAAGAAGATGAGGGGCTGGTCCGGCGCGGCCCAACGCCGCCTGATGTAGGGGAGGGATTCGAGATGATCCCGCAATTGGATGAGGGTTTGGTATTCGACGCCGTTGGGGATCACGCGAATCTTTTCGGGAGGCGCATGTAGGGTCTCGATGATCTCCCCGCGCATGAATTCGCTGCAAGCAATGATGACATCCGCCTCTCGGGCCAGGTATTGTTCGGCCAGATGGATGCGTTCGCTGAGGGGATCTCCCCATACATGACCCCGCCGCCGCCCCATTTCCGTAGCATGGATGGTCACCACCATGGGAAGGCCGTATCGCTGGTGAAGATCGTTGGCCACATACCCACTGAGCCAGTCATGCGCATGCATCAAGCTAAACTCCCGGCCGATGTTGATGTGGCGGGTGATGGCAGCGTTGATCTGGTCGTTCATGCGCCACACTTGCAGATCGAAATCATGGCCCGGCCTGGGTTCGGTGGCGTCAGCCCGGAAAACGGCGCCATACCTGCGCAAAGGCTCGCAATAATCCCCCAATCCCTGATACCGGGGCACAAACAGGTCCAGCAACACCTTGTCGCTGAGGCGGGGCGCGAGCCCCTGCACATGGACGCCAAGCCCGCCCACGCGTTGCAAATTATATTCGGGAGAAATCATCAAAAAGCGATACGCAGGTTTCATTTAACCAGGTGGGTGTTCACGATGCCTATGGACGGAATTTGAACGTCTCTGAGCATGGCGTTGGTGGGGCGATAGTCTTCCGCGCCGGTGAGAAGTCGGATGGCTTCGTCTGCCGCGGCGTAAGCCAGGGCCGCGGCAAGGTTGGGCGGCTTGCCCGCCAGAGCCTCATACTCCTGAGCGAAGTTGTCGGGGAGATTGTCGGGCATGGGCGCCGCCCAAGGGATGGACCACGTCAGTTCAGGCGCCCATGCTTGCAAGACCTCTTCGCCCGCCACAGGCCCGGCCGCGGGTGCGAGCTCGGGAGATTCGGCATAAAGCTCGGCCAGGGTCAGTGGGTCGCCCAGCCAGATGGATGGCTGACTGACAGGCTTCGACCAGGCGGGCGGCAGGATGCCGAACAGGGGTTGGAAGAGTTGCTGGTAATGCGCGCCCAAACCGGCATAGGGTAGGATGAGGCCCTCGGAAGGCGCGCTGCGTACGGGAGCCAGGAGGAGCGTGGGAATATCATGTTTTTGCAAGGCGATCATCGCAGCCATCGCGGTGTGTCCCTGAGGCGGTCCCAGGATCATGCGAATGTCAGGGTCCTGAGCCAGTTGGTCGGGAAGTTTGACGGCCAGCTCGGGATCGCTGTCATCGTTCAGGGCCACCAGCTCGATCTTAGGCTCCCGACCGCTTTCGTTCCACTGGTTAATCCGCAGCTTCACCCCATTCAGCGTATCATACCCTAGAGGACGCGACGCCCCTTCAAAGGGAGCGATCAACCCGATCTTCACCACCTCGGGCGAGCGTAGATCCTGGCATCCCGCCGAAACAATGGCCAGCAGGATGGAGCCAACGATAAGCAACCATCGGGATGAAACGACTTTGTTTCTGGACATGATTTCGGAAAAAGCGTTTTGGCTTCGCTTGCGAAAAGGTTTCGGTGACAACGTTGGGCGCGCTTACGGCTGGTTTTGCTGAACGTTGAGCTCATGCTCCGCGCCCGTCTCGGAGAAGACATGTCCGCCGTCGCCTGTGGCCACGAAGTAGCAATAGGTGGTTTGAGCGGGATAGATGGCGGCCTGGATGGACGCCAGACTTGGATTGGCGATGGGACCTGGCGGCAGGCCGGGGTAGAGATAAGTATTGTAGGGTGAATTGACTTTGAGGTAGTCCTCCACACTGGGCACAGTGGGCCACCAGGTGTCCTGTTCGGGATCGTAGCCCATGGCATACTGCACGGTGGGATCCGCGGCCAGGTAACCGAAGACTTCTTTTTCGCAGATCGGTCCCAAACGGTTGAGATAGGTGGAGGCGATGAGGGGGCGTTCGTCATCGCGCGCAGCCTCCCGCTCCACGATGGATGCGAGGGTAAGGACCTGGAAAAAGCTACGTCCGCTGGCTGCAATGGCGTTCCGGTCCTTGTCCTGGATCTTATTTTCGAGATTGTCGAACATCTGGCGAAGGACATCGGCCGGTGTGGCGTCTTCGGGAATGCGGTAGGTGTCGGGGAACAGATAGCCCTCAAAGGATGCGCCGGGGGGCTTGTCCCGCAGCAAGGGATAATCGGGCAACCCCAGCAGGGCCAGATCGCCCGACCGCACCGCGGCCATGAATTCCGCGGCATCGAGGATGTCTGCTTCTTCCAACACCTGAGCGATTTCCTCGGCCCGACGGCCCTCGGGGATGCGCACGAGGATGTCCTCGCGGCGGGCCTGTTGCAAGGCCTCAGCGATTTCGGGCACGGTCATGGCGGGCGAGAGGGTGAATTTGCCAGCCTCCAGCTTTTGCTCCAGATTGTTCAGGCGCAGGTAAAGCCGAAACAAACCCGCATCCCGAATCAATCCCATAGCTTCCAGACGCTCTGAAATGCTACGGCCCGTCTCGCCCAGTGCGATGCGAAACTCCACGGGCTGACCGTTGGGGTCCACCGGTTCGTAGATGGCCTGGCGGTTCATGTTCAGATAGAACTGAAGCGCCTGGGTTTCGAAGTTGTCCGGATTCAGATTCTTCCAGGCCGCGGTGGTGTTGCGCACGAGCCCGGTCTCGGGGCTTTCATCCACATAAGCCACGACCTGCGCCTGGGTCCAGGCCCGGGCGATGAGTCCCATGGACGCAATGGCCGCCAGGACCGCGATGAAGAGCAGGAAGCGGGGGAGGGTTTTGACAAGGAAATCGTACATGGGAATCGCCAGCGGTCAATCGCCAATGGTCGGGTGTTGTTGAGAAAGTTGATCGAAAAAGGATTGGAGGATGGCCGCGGCCGCAATGGCGTCGTTGGGAATGCGCCGATCTTTTCGCCGAGGTTTCTGGGCCAGAATCTCATCGGCGACAAAGGACGAGAGGCGTTCGTCGTGATAGACAAGGGGCAGATTCAGACGGCGACGCAGGCGCTCCGCGTATTTCCGCACCCGTTTGGCCTGAGGACCTTCACTGCCATCCATATTCAGGGGCAGGCCCACCAGCAGGGCGTCCGCCCCCACCTCGTTCACAACCCGGACGATGGCCTCGAAATCCTGCTCTTTGCTGCCGCGAATGAGGACGCGCAGGGGTCGGGCCAGCCGGGCCTGGTCGTTGCCCGCGGCCAGGCCGATGCGCTTGTCCCCGATATCGAGGCACAGCCAGGTGGTCATGCTATTCCTTATACACCCGCACGATGATGCGGGAGGGCAGGCGGGGCAGGGTCTGCACCCACGAAGGTTCAATGGTTATCTTCGGAGGGCGGGCAAGATCGAACGTATCCATAAGGAGCTGAGGCGCTGTATCCACGGGGGCGCCGGCCAATACCGCCCGCACATCGCCCGCTTCGATGGGCCGGATGGCTTCCCCGCGGGCGGTCATCGTAAAATTGACGAATTCATCGCCGAACAAGGAGAACTGGGGATCGCCAGTCTGGATGGTTTCTTCCAGCAAAAGGACGTCGTCGGGCGCGGTCTCCCGAAGGGAGCGCTCCGCCAGTTCCCGAGCGCCATCCAGATCCAGGGCTAATCCCCGGGCCAGAAGTTGCAGTTGCAAGCCCAGCTCATCCGCGTGCTCGCCCGAGAAGCGATCGTAGGTTTCGGCCAGGACGAAGGTTTCTACAGTCTCGGGGGGAATGTATTCGCCCGGACGCAGGTTCTCGCCCAATTTGAGATAGGCCTGTTGCTGAAGCTGGGCCAGGAGCTCATTCTTCAGTCGGTCCTTGTCCTCCTGGGTGACGGTAGCCACCCGCTCCACGGAGCCCCCCTCGGTGCTGAAGGGGTTGCTTACCCGCAGACTGATATTGAGAGGGCCTTCGATTTCGTTGATGGTGAGCGCAGGCACGTTGCCGACCAGGCCCGGTTCCACGGCCTCGATGTTGGCCTGCGCTTGTTTGCCCACGCCCGCGGGC
>CAZDCN010000154.1:0-5686 GCA_964503945.1 uncultured Caldilineales bacterium | reverse complement strand
CAGAGGATGGTCGCCGGTTACGCCATTCAAACTAAGCAGACTCAGTCGAATCACGCCGGTGGCGAAATTGGGGTTGCATAGTGCGGTGTCAAAGACGCCATCCGGGTCCGCGTCGCAACTATTGGGTGTGATGACCGCGGGATCGAAGGAAATCTCCAGGGTGAGCGCGCCGATGCCTGGTGCGTAGAAGTCCTCCATGGTGACGGGCATCTCGAAGGGGATGGCGGGCGGGACGACGACCGATGAGCCCGCGATGCGAGGCAAAGGGGTCGGGGTAGGCGTTGGAGTGAAGGTCGGGGTGGGCGTCGCTGTGGGAGTGAAGGTAGGGGTGGGCGTGAATGTGGGCGTAGGCGTGTCGGTTGGGGTGAAAGTGGGCGTTGGCGTGGGGGTTTCGGTGGGGGTGGGCGTGTTGGTGGGCGTGAAAGTTGGCGTTGGGGTGTTGGTTGGGGTGGGCGTGGGCGTGGGTTGATAGGTGTAGGTGATCAACCGCACGCGGTCAAGATACATCCAGGTGGGGGTGCTGGTCTTGCTGTTGTTGTGGACGGAGAAGTTGATGCGCAGGGTGCGTCCCTTGTAGTTCTTGTTGATCTTGTAGGTGACATGCTTCCAAACGCAGTCTCCTTCCAGCACTTTCATGTAGGTCTTGCGCAGGTTTTCGTTGTTGGGATCATCAGGCGCATACACCCAGAAGCGTTGCCAGTCCCGATCGATGGAGGTGTCCTCGGTGCAAGGCATGTACCAGAAGTCGATGAAGACGTCATCCACATCCGCAGGAACCTGGATGTCCTGGTAAATGCGGTGGTAATAGCCTGCATTGGGGCTGAGGATGCCCGCTTCTTCGGGGTTCTCTTCGCCCTTGCCCAGGTTGAAGACGGGCGGGTTCATGCCGAAGTACATAGACTGATCGCCGGTGACCGCTTGGTCGATGCTATAAGCCGGGGCGGGGACGCCGGATGAGCTGTCGAACTGCCATCCGCCGGTTCCTTCAAAGTCGCCATCAATCAGGAGATCCAGGCAAGCAGCGCCAGAAAGCTGGCAGAAGGCATCGTCGATCTGAAGGAGCCCAAATCCGAAGTCGTCATCCGGGCCGGGCGCGCCGCGGTCCATGGCGCTGGTGAGGAGCGCGATCGCGATATCATCGGCGGTGGCAGTGGGGAAAGCCTGCATGAGCATGGCCGCTGCCGCGGAGACATGGGGCGCGGCCATGGAGGTGCCTTCATAGAGCCAGCTATCCCAATCGGCATCGCCGGGGTGTCGGGTTTCCTGCTCAATGCCGTCGGCCAAGCCGTCGCCATTGAGATCTTCATTCAGATTGCCGCCTGGTGCCATGATGTCAAGGAAGGGACCGTAGTTGGTATAGGGGGCGGGGTCGAGCATGATGTCGGTGGCGCCTACGCTCAGGACGTCGGGATGGTTGGCGGGATAGTTCAAGTGACTGTTGCTGTCGTTGCCGGCAGCGGCAATGATGAGGATGTCCGCGTTCACTGCATCGGCGATGGCGTCATCTACAACCGAAATGCTGCAATCGGGATAATCATACACGTCGCAATCCGCGCCCAGCGACATATTGATGATGTCCGCGCCATGAGTGCGGGCCCAATCGATGCCCGCGGCGATGTCGCTCCATTCGCCAAAACCGGTGTTGTTGAGCACCTTGACAGGCATGATGTCCGCGTCGTAGGCCAGGCCCGCATCGCGGAAGCTGTTGTCGGTGCATTGGGCAATGGTGCCGGTGACATGGGTGCCATGACCGTTGTCATCCTGCACGGCGGCCATGCCGGTGGTAGTCGTGCCGCTGATGATCCTGGCCGGTTGAAGGAAGGTGCGGCAGTTCAGATCGGGGCCGGGCCAGACGCCTGAGTCAAGGACAGCAACGGTGGCTCCGGAGCCGGTCCAGCCACGCTTCCAGGCTTCGGGGGCCAGCACATCAAAGAAATTCCACTGGTCGGGGAAATAGGGATCGTTGGGTTCATACCCCCAGGCCAGTTCGGTGACCCGATCCGGCGCTTTGCTTGTGGTTGGGGGCGCGATCTGGACAAGGTAATCGAGTTCGACCTTTTCGACCTCAGGCATGGCGGCCAGTCGGTAAAGCGCCGCCTGAGGGGATTCTCCGGGCAAGACTGGCGCGCGATACCAACGCCCGAAGATGGGCGTGAAGTCGGGATCGGGCGTGGCGTTCGGGGCCAGTTTCACCAACACGTGATCGGCGGCGTGGGCCTTTTCGGGGTTGGCCGCCGCGCCGAATTTCGCCGCCGGATCCATGGGGGGATCGCCGGGGGCGGCGAAAGTCTGGATACTGATTCCAACAATCAGCAGCCCCAGGATCGGCAGTATCCAGAGTGCGCGTCGAATGCGGGGGAAAGATGCCATGTTCATACCTCCTGAATGGTGATGCTGTGGAAGCGCCAGAATGCCCAGTGCGTGCCATGCTTTCGGTGCTTCACACACCCAAGAAAAAGTGGATTGGTTCAGTAGTGAATGACGATAGAGCGGGGGAAAGGTTACGGCATAGACCGGATTAGTATATGTGAGGTGGGAAGAGGATGCAAACGCGCGGGATGGCGTCTCGGACGCGAAAAAGCCGACGGGGACTTTCCGCGCCGGCTGAGTCGCAGCTAACGTGCTTTTGTCAGGGGGAGCTTCTGTTAGCTGAAGAAGGTCATCAGGCGGCTGGCCAGCATGATATCGCCCTCGACCTTGATTTTGCCCGTCATGAAGGCCTGCATGCCGTCCAGGCGGCCCGCCATCATGTCGATGTAGTCCTGGGCGTCCATGGTGATCTTCAGGGTGGGGTTCTCGACGGTCTCTCCCTCCTCCACAGTGCATTGGCCGTCCGCGATGCGGCTGGTCCACACGCTGCCGCCCTCGCCCGTGAGGTTGTAGACGATGGTAGCGTTCACGCCCGCGGCTTTGTCGGGGTTGAAGGCTTCGGGCATGTTGGCCATGAGTTTGCGGATCTTGGCGTCGGTGTCGGTAGACATGGATTTTGTTCTCCTTGTAACAATGGATGTATTGGAAGATGTTTGGATGTCCGGATGGTGCGTCAAACGTCATGCGTCAAACGCCATTTTTGGGGCCGGAAGCGAGGCCATGACGTTTGACGCTTGAGGAAAGCGCATCAGCGACGGGCGTATCACCCAGTGCGTGATGCGCTTGTTATTTCAATTCACGACGAGTATACCCGAGAATGCGTCGGGCGACAATGAGGGTGTTGATCTGGCCCGTGCCCTCGAAGATGTCGTTGATCTTGGCGTCGCGCATCCATTTCTCCGCCAGATACTCCCGGCTGTATCCCAGCGGCCCCAGCAGCTCCACGCATTTCTGTGTGATGCTGGTGACCACCTTGCCCGCCTTGACCTTGGCCATGCTGGCCTCCAGGCTGTTAGGCTGACCCGCGTCCATGAGCGCGGCGGAGCGGATGGTGAGGAGCCAGGCGGCTTTCAGGTCCGCTTCCATCTGCAGCAGGTCCCGCTGGATGGCGGAGAGCTGATGGTAGGGCGCGGCCTCGGGCACTGCCCAGGGCGCTGGCCGCGACCCACGGCCGGCTGGAGTCGAAGGTTTTCATCGCGCCCTTGAAGCCCTTCTCGGTTTTGGCACCAGGCTTCTTCAGCTCGGGGTCGCCCAGGATGTTGTCGTAGGGGATGCGGGCGTCTTCGAAGACGATGGCAACAGTGTCGCTGGCCCGAATGCCCAGCTTGTGCTCCTGCTTGGTGATGGTGACGCCGGGCGTGCCCGCTTCCACCACAAAGGGGCGCATGCCCGCCCGCCCCAGGCTGGGGTCCAGGGTGGCCCACACCACCAGGATGCCGTCGCTCTCCTCCAAGGCGAGCTTACCGTTGGTGACGAAGATCTTCTCGCCGTTGAGCACCCATTCATTGGTCTCGGGGTCCAGGCGGGCGCGAGTGCGGATGGCGCTGGTGTCGGATCCGGCGTGGGGTTCGGTCATGGCCATGGCGCCCCACTTGGGATCGCCGTGGGTGAAGCGATCGAGGAAGCGCTCCTTCTGGTCGGGCGTGCCCACGGCCTGAATGGCCGCACCCGCGAGGCCGCTGCTGGGCGTGCACAGGTAGATGCCCGCGTCGCCCCAGGAGAGATTCTCGATGAGGTGGATCATGCCCACCTGGAAGGTGCTGGGCTTCTTCTTTCCGTTGCCGCCGCCTTTGCCGTTGCCATTGTGGCCGTTGTGGGAGCGGCGCAGGGAGCGCTTGAGGTTGGCCGCTTCCATGGATTTCATGAAGGGCCAGATGAAGTTGATGTATTCCCAGGGGCGCTCATGCTCGTGCTCGTCGTAATAGCGCGAGTATTTGCGCATCACCTGTTCGGCAACCATTTGGGTGAGGTTGCTCTGGTTTTTGATTTCCTCAGGGACTTCGAAGTCAATAGGCATGCGATTCCCTCCTTTGGAAAAAGGTGATAGGAGGTTGGGGGACGCGATGGGGATTCGATAGAGATTCGATGGAGATTCAAAGGAGATTCAATGGAAGTTCAGAATCTCAACGGAATCTCTATCGAATCTCAACGTATCTCCATCTCCATAACTTGCGACGAAGGCTCGCTTAGATCATAACAGCGCCGAGCAAGGTCGCTAAACTCCGGGCGTTGCGCAGCCACAGCTCCACGGGATGCTCGCGGATGTAGCCATGCCCGCCCAGGGTCTGTACGGCGCCGTCGGTGACTTTGAGGGCCACGTCCGCGGCGTAGCGGGCGGCCGGGTAGGCGTCGTGGGTGGCGTTCTGGCCCTGGTCCAGCTTCCAGGCCGCTTCCCACACCATCAGCCGGGTGGCGTCGATGTCGATGGCCATCTCGGCCAGCATGAAGGCGATGGCCTGGCGATGGGCGATGGGCTCGCCGAAGGCGATCCGCTCCTTGGCGTAGTCGCGGGCGTATTCGTATGCCGCCTTGGCCAGCCCCACGCCCAGGGCGCTGAGGGCAATGCGACTGCTGTTGAGGATGCGCTGGATGTCGATGCCCGCGTCGCCGCCCAGGCGGTTTGCCGCGGGAACCCGCACATCCTCCAGGCGCAGGCGGTAGGTCTTGAGGGCGTTGAAGCCCATCCACTTCTCCCGATCGCCCACATGCAACCCTTCTGTAGGCCCTTGCACCAGAAAGGCTTGCGTGCTGTCAGCCTCCTCATCATGCGCGTAGATGAGGAAGAGCTCGGCGTCGGGCGCGTTGATGACCATGGCCTTCTCGCCGTTGAGGATGTAGACGTCCCCTTCGCGGCGGGCGGTGGCCCGCAGATGATAGGGATCGAAGAGAACCATAGGCTCTAGCAACGCGGACGCGACCCTGGGGATGTCCACGTCGGTGAACAGGGGTAGGTAGGTGCGCTTCTGTGCTTCGGTTCCGCAGAGGTAGATGGGGGTGGCCACCAGATTGGGGGCCAGCAACTCCAGGCTCGCGGCCATGTCGCCATAGCCCAGCTCCTCCGCAATCAGCGCGCCGTTAAGAGCAGAGTATTCGCCGAAGCCGCCGTAGTCTTCGGGCAGGGACGCGGGTAGCAGGCCCAGCTCCCAACCCTGTTCGATGACCTCGCGCGGCATCTCGCGAGCTTCCTCCGCTTCGCGATACACCTGTCGCAGGATGCGATCGGAATATCGCCGCACCATGTCGGTGAGCATGCGCTGTTCGTCGGTTAGATCGAAGGTGTACATAAGGAGTTGCCTCCGTGGGGAAGTGCCATTGG
>CAZDCN010000153.1:0-5687 GCA_964503945.1 uncultured Caldilineales bacterium | reverse complement strand
GGTAGCCCACGATGAAGGTGGAGCGCAGGGCGATGTCGGGCATGGCCGCGCGCAGCTTTTCGATGGTGCGGAGGACCATGTCGATGTTGCTGGGGCGCTTCATGCGGCGCAAGGTGTCGGGATGTCCGTGCTGGAGGGGGATGTCGAGATAGTGGAGGACCTGGGGCGTTTGGGCCATGACCTCGATGAGCCGGTCGCTGACATGGCCCGGATAGGCGTACATGAGCCGCAGCCAGTCGAGGCCGGGCGTGCGGCGGGCGATGGCGTGGAGCAGCCGGGGGAGGCTGTCGGGTTCGCCGCGGTCGCGGCCGTAGTCGGTGGTATCCTGGGCGACGATCACCAGCTCCCGGGCGCCGGCCCCCACCAGGGCGTTGGCCTCGGCGATGACGCTCTCGAAGGGACGGGATTTGAGTTTGCCCTTGAAGTTGGGGATGGAGCAGAACGCGCAGGGGGCGTTGCAGCCGTCGCTGATCTTGAGGTAGGCGGAGGGGAAGGCCTGGGGCGGGCGGGGCGTGGGCGCGTCCAGCGGATGAGGTGGGTCGCCCAGCAGGGCCATGCGGCCCAGGCGACGGCGCTTGTTGCCCCCGCGCAGGCTCTCGGCCAGCTCCACGATCTCGGGCCAGCGCAGGGTCCCCAGCAGCGCGTCCACCTCGGGCACGGCGTCCAGGATCTTGTTCCCGTCCCGTTCGGCCATGCACCCGGCCGCGATGAGCACCTGACGCTTCTTCTTGCCCTGGCCCAGGTCCCGCAGCGCGGCGATGCTCTCTTGCTGCGCGGCCTGCAGAAAGCCGCAGGTGTTCACGATGAGCACGTCGGCCTGGTCGGGGTCGGTCACGGCCCGATAGCCCTTCTGCATGAGCAGGGTGGCCATGGCCTCGCTATCCACCTGGTTTTTGGGGCACCCCAGGGTGAGAATGTAGTATGCGGGAGGTCGTTTGGTCACAGACGAATGGTGTAGGAAAGATAATGGGGGTGTGAGCGGCGGACAGCCTATCCGCCCGGCGCGGGGGTGGCGATGGGGGTTTCGTCGGGGGGCGTTGTGGTTTCGGGCGTGGGGGTGAGGGTGGGCGAGGGCGTAGGGGTGATCTCGATAACCTCGCCATCTCGGATGGTCCAGACGAAGACGGAGATGTCCCCGATCTCCCCTAACGGCGGCAGCTGTTGCCCATCCAGCGTCAGCTTCACCCCACCCGCGTTGCCGGTGAGGAATTCGAGTTGATCGTAGGCGATGAATTCCTGGTCAAAGCCGGGGTCCACCAACGATTCCACCTGCACATTGCCATCGGTGACGATGCGCAGCCAGGCCGTGCTGGTGACCACAACCCGCAGGCGGATGGATTCGGCGGGGGTGGGGGTGAGGGTGGGGCTGGGTGCGAGGGTGGGCGTGTTGGTGGCCGCGGGCGTGGGGGTGAAGGTGGGGGGCAGGGTTGGCGTTTCTTGCGATGGCGGCTGGGTTGGCGGCGATGTGGGCGTTTCTCCGATGATCGGCGCGGCGGGGGCCTGGCCTTCGGGGGGCAGCTCCACGGTCGCGGTCACGGTCTCTCCCCCTTCGACTCGCCCCCGCAGATAGGGAAATCCGTACACGAACAGCAGATAGAGCAGGATCACTACGGGGATCAGGACGATGAGCGCGCCCAAAATGCGACGAAACAGGCGGGGCCGCCGGGTGGTTGCGCCATAGAGATCGAGATCGATGGGTTTATAGTCGGAGGGGCTGGAGGCGGGAGCGCCTGGAGATGCGGGAACAGGCGCGGGCGCGACCTGTTCATCGAACTGGGCGACCAGATCTTCGGGGTCCAGGCCCAGGAAGGCGGCGTAGCGACGCAAAAAGCCGCGAGCCGCGACCGGGTTGGGGAGTTCGTCCCAGTCGCCCGATTCCAGCGCATTGAGGTAGCGCTGGCGGATGCGGGTTTCGGCTTCGACATCGGCCAGCGAGAGCTCTTTGGATTCGCGCGCCTGGCGCAGAAGTTGTCCGATTTCTATCATGGTCAGGTGACTGTGTGACAGACTGCGACGACGGGACACGCGCGGAGATCAGGGAGCCGCTTCGCTGCCCCGTGGGCTGTCACCCTGAAGCGATAAGGCGAGGTTGGGTGGCAAGAGGCGACGCATGTTGGTGCAATCGTTCACTGATTATGCGGCGCGAAGGGAAAATTGTCAAAAAATGGGAAGTCCAACCGGTATGGAATTGGGGAGGCTGGCGATGATCGCCTGGAAAACATTTGGCAAACGTCAGGGTTTCGTAGAGAATGGGAGCCAAGATGGAAGATACGCGTTTGAGGCGATTGAACACCTGCTTTCTGCGCCTGTCGCTGGCCGCGATCCTGGCGCTGCTGGCGCTGGTTGCGCTTTATTTCTATCAGGGGGGATGGGAGCGCATGCAGCGGTCCCGTTTTTTGGCCCGGGTCTTGCCGGGGAAGTTCATCACGGGGCCGCAGGTGGCCATCATTTCGGGGCATTGGGGGTTCGATTCGGGCGCGGTCTGCGATGACGGCGTCACCGAGGATCAGGTCAACCGGGAGATCGCGGTTCGCGTGGCCGAGTTGTTGGCGAAGTCGGGCGTTTCGGTGGAGGTTCTGAATGAGTACGATCCCCGGCTTGAGGGCTTGAAGGTCCAGGCGCTGGTCTCCATCCACGCGGATTCCTGCATCGACCAGAGCGGCTTCAAGGTGGCCAGCGCCGAGCAAACGGTGATTCCCGACCAGGACGCCTTGTTGGTCTCATGCCTGCGGGAGGCCTACGCCCAAACCACCGGACTGGCCTTTCGGGCCACGGCCATCACCAAAGACATGACGCAGTATCACGCGTTTCAGCGCGTGGCCGATGAGACGCCGGGCGCGATCATCGAAACCGGATATCTGGGGGGCGACCGGGCGCTCCTGTTGGAAAACCCCGACCTGGCGGCGCAGGGCATCGCCGCGGGCGTCCTCTGTTTTCTGGATGCGCAGGCCGAGGCCGCCAAAACGCCCTCCCCAACGTCTGTTTTGACCCCGCCCCCCTGACGCTTTCGCTCCGAGAAAGCTTTAGCCCACGCGGTTCAACAAGCGTTTGCTTCTTCCCTTCGGTGACCAGCGCCTCGCCGGGGTGGATCCATCCAGTTTTGGACGTGAGGCAGCAATTTTAAATTTGGCGCCGCTTACCGCCCCCAGCTTCTCGCAGACTTTCGAGGTCTCGCCTCAGGGCCACTTATCGGCCAGCCGTTGCTCATGACGAAACGGGAAAAGGCCTCGCAAGCCTGGGCCGCCTTGCGAGGCCTGCCCATCCGTTACAGCGTGTAATTCAGGATTTGCTCAACCCGCTCCCACATCTCGGCGTCGGGGTTGACCACTCGCGGGTCCATGGTCTTCAAGGTGCGGGCGATGATGAGCATCAGCGCGCCCGCCAGATCGGGCAGCATCGCCTCCACATCGGCACTCAGGTCCAGGTCCAGGGGCGGATACGTAGCGAGATGTTCGAGAATGGGCTTCAATTCCAACTCGGTTTCCATGGCCCGAAACCGACGCAGGCTTTCCATGAAGCCCTTGGTCAGGGGCAGGTCGGGCTCCATGACGATATCGCGGCCGTTGTAGCTTGCATTGCGCACGCCCACAACCAGGATGTCGTTGAGCTTGCGCCCGATCAAATCGGAAAGGCGCTTGAGATCGCTCTTATCCACATTGAGGCCCGCGGCCTCGCGGAAGAATTTCTCCATCTTGTGCACGCCGACGATCATGATTCATCCTCCTTGCATTTGGGATTGAAAACATGACGCGTGGTCATTTCACCCCTATCTTAACCCCATTCCATTGTTTTTTCATTGGAGGAGCGTTTGAAAAGCATTATCACGGAGCCAGATCGTCGGGACCGAAGGAATCGGGCAGCAATTCGGCCACGGTGGTGCGGCGGATGTTCCCCTCTTCGTCCCCGATGAACACGATCATGTCGGGCGCGAATTCGTGCATCACCTGACGACAGCTTCCGCATGGGCTGCCGCCATTGCCTGTGACCACCGCAATGGCCCGGAAATCGCGATACCCCTCCGACACTGCCTTAAAGATGGCAACGCGCTCCGCGCACAGGCCCAGGGGATAAACCGCGTTTTCCACGTTGCAGCCGGTGAAGATGCGCCCATCCTCGGTGAGCACGGCCGCGCCCACAGGATACTGGGAGTAAGGCGCGTAAGCCCGGGTGCGGGCCAGCCGCGCCTGCTCCATCAATGCACCCGCGTCGATGGGTTTTATCACGCGCGCTCCTCCACGGGCTCTTTCCCTTCGGTTTTATGACCATCCTCCTGATCCTGGCGCAGGGTCAACAACACCTCCTCGATGCGGTTGTCGTTGACTTTGAGCACTTCGATGTGCACGCCGTCCAGATCGAAGGCGTCGCCCGGATCGGGCACGCGTTGCAGTTGGGCGTAGATCACCCCCGCCAGGGTGCTGTAACTCTCATCCTCCGTGGGTAGATGCACGCCCAATTGGCGATTTAGATCATCGACATCCATGCGCCCGTTGACGATGAAGCTGCCGTCCTCTCGGGGTTGGATCATGGGCGGCTCCGAGTCGTATTCATCCTGGATTTCGCCCACGATCTCCTCCAACAGGTCCTCGATGGTGACGATGCCCGCGGTGCCGCCATATTCATCCACAACAATGGCCATATGCGTGCGCTTTTGCCGCAGAATGGGCAGCAATTCATCCACCATCATGGTCTCGGGCACGAAGAAGGGCGGACGCATGATGCGCTCCACCGGGATGTCCGTGTCGCCATCCCGGAAACAGGTGAGCAGGTCCTTGGCGTAGAGAATGCCCACGATCTTGTCGATGGTCTCTTCATAAACGGGAATGCGGGAATGTCCCGCTTCCACGATAACATCCAGGGCATTCATCAGCGACGTGTCCTTGGGCAGCGCCACCACATCCACCCGCGGCACCATCACCTCGGCCACGGTGGTCTCACTGAAGCGGAAGATGCTGTCGATGAGCTCCCGCTCATCCTCCTCCAGGAAATGCTCCTCATCGCCCAGATTCAACAGCAAGCGCAACCCATCTTCGCTAATGAAGATGCTGCGTTCCGATTCTTTGTCCCCTTTCGTGATGCCCACGGCATGGGCCAGCTTCAGCAGCGCCCACGAGAAAGGCGAGACCAGCAGGATCATCCAGCGCATGGGGCCGGCCACGCGCGACGCCACGGCCAGGGGATGCTGCACCGCGGCCGCGCGGCCCCACACCTGCAATAACAACAAGGCGAAGCCCACCAGGATCAAGGCGGCGACCCACCGCCAGCCACCGTCGCTCCACGAGACGACCAGCAGGCTGGTCGCGGCTGTGGCTGTCACGATAACGCCGGTTTTCAAGACCATAACGCCCGCCAGAAAACGCTGGGCGTCTTTGAGCAAAGATTCAATGCGTTGAGCGGAAGAGACGCCCTCCTCGCTCAACTTGCGAACGTGAGACCGACTGATGGTCGCCAGCGAGACCTCCGCCAACGCTACGAAGAACATCAGCAAAAAGGACAGGGCCAGCAGCGCCACCGTCAGGCCTAAGGGAACGTCCATGGATTGTTAAGCTAAGCCTCCAATTTCAGAAAAGATGTCATCAGCGGATTAGACGACGATAAGGATGCAAATGGGATGCGTATTCCGTACTACGTATTCCGTCATGCGTATCGCTCTTAGGTTTTACGCAATACGAAATACGCAATACGTCCCT
>CAZDCN010000152.1:0-5693 GCA_964503945.1 uncultured Caldilineales bacterium | reverse complement strand
GGAAAGGCGGCTTCCTGTCCATCGGCTCGGTGCGCGTCAGCGAGCAAGAGAAGCAAGCCCTGGCTGAGTTGACCCGGCTCTTGGGCGTGGTCGATGAGACAGAAGCAGCTTCCACCGAAGAACCAGCCGGCGACGCATCGACCGAGGAGGAAGGCGGAGAATAGTCGGCGCAAACCTCAAGACAGAATACCGGCAACTGAGGGAGACCATGCTTCGCCCTTAGCTGCCGGTTTTTCATTACGCCCCTTCAATTGGCCCGTTTCACATTTTTCTTCTATTTGCGAAACAAATCCATCATGGCCATTGCCACGTTGTTGTCGGGAAAGAGCGCGATGTATTCGCGCAGATCCTGCTCTGCAGTGCGGATGTCTCCTTTGGGCGCGTTGGCAAGTCCCTCACGATAAAGGCGCTCAGCCATATTTCGACGACCGCGAGCCAGATAATAAAGGGCCAGATTGAACGTGTTGCGCCAGTTCGCGGGGTCTAGGTCATACACCGATTGAGCAATCGCGATAGCTTCGTCTAAATCGGCACGGGCCGCGTCCAAATTCCCCTTGATCTGATGCGTCATGGCCCGACGGAAGAGCTCCTCATCCAACTCGGGGGTGAGAGCGATGGCCCGGCTGATGTCATGCTGCACCTGGTCAGGACGGTTGAGCGCTCGGTTGACCTGAGCGCGACCGGCGATGGCCCAGGCGTTGTTGGGGTCCAACGAAATGGCTCGGTCAAAGTCGGCTAACGCTCGCTGATACTGCCCCATGAGGCGGAAAACATGGCCTCGGTTCACCAGCGCCCACACGAAGTTGGGGCTAAGCGCGATGGCCTGGTGAAAGTCATCCAGCGCGGCGTCGAGATGGCCCAGCATACGATAGGCCTGCCCTCTCCCGGCCAGGGCCCAGGGATAGTTCGGATTCATCTCCACGGCCCGGTCGAAATCCTCCAGCGCGGCGGTTGGGTTTCGCAGGGAAAGATGCACCTGTCCCCGATTGACCAGAGCCCAGGTCATGTTGGGATCGAGCTCGATGGCTTTGTCCAGGTCCTTCAGAGCGGATTCGTACCGCTTGAGGATGCGCAGGGTTTCGCCGCGACTCGCGTAAGCCCAGGCGTAGCGAGAATTCAGTTCAATGGCTCGGGTGAAGTCGGCCAAGGCTTCCTCATAGCGGCCTAGGGTGCGATAGACCTGCCCGCGGGTGGCCAGAGCCCAGATGTCGCCGGGGCGTACCTCCAACGCCCGGGTCAGGTCATCCAGGGCTTCGCCATACATGCCTAAAAGCCGATGGGTTTCACCGCGTTGGGCCAGGATCCAGGGCTCGTCCGGCAGGAGAGCCAGGGCTCCCGAGAGGTCGGTGAGCGAGGACTGATAGCGCTTGATCAGGCGATGCGCCTCGCCGCGATAAGCCATGGCCCAACCGTCGTTGGGGTTCAGGGAGATGGCCCTGTCCAGATCCACGATGGCGTCCCGATATCTGTGCTGAGCTCGCAAGAGCCGCCCCCGGGCCACCAATGCTGGCGCGTAGCTTGGGTTCAGCGTCAGAGCTTGATTGAGGTCAGCTGCGCTTTCCTCATAGCGACGCATTTTCAGCAACAGATCGCCGCGCAAGGTGAGGAGGGCGACCCGGTTGGGATGAGCGGGCAGCGCCTGGGTAAAGTCTTCCAGTGCTTCTTGATGGCGGTTGAGCTCTGCCAGGGCCGCACCCCGACGCTCCAGGATAAGGGGATCGCCGGGCGCAAGGGCCAGCGCTCGGGTGAAGTTCTCCACGCCTTTTTCCAGCTCGCCCAGCTCGCAAAGCGTCTCCCCGCGACCCGCCCAGGCCCAATCATCGTTGGGGTTCAATTCGATGGCGCGGGTGAAGTCTTCCAGGGCCAGATCGAGATCGCCCAGTTGGCGGTAGGTCTCGCCTCGCCGGGCCAACGCCCAGGCGTCATCAGGTCGCAAGGCCAGAGCTCGGGCGAAATCGGCCAGGGCTTCCTGATAGCGATCCATGCGACGGTATACATCCGCTCGACGGGCCAGACTCCAGGCGTCATCAGGGTTCAAGGCCAACGCCCGGGCAAAGTCGGAGATAGCCGCATCATCGCGGCCCCAACGCCGATTCACGTCTCCGCGCATGGCGAATACGCGGGCGTTCCTGGCGTCTTGCTGGATGAGCGCGTTGAGCGCGGCGAGGGCTTCATCCCAGCGGGCCATGTGGGCCAGCACATCCACCCGGCGCAGGATCAGATCGATGTTCTCAGGTTGAAGGGCCAGCGCCGCATTGAGGTCAGCCAGGGCCTCTGGGTAGCGCCGCATTCCCTTCAACGCCCGGGCCCGCAACATGAGCAGCGTCACATCATCGGGGCGGAGGGACAATGCTTCGCTCAACTCGATCACCGCGTCCTCATATTGGGCCAATTCGATATGGCTCATGGCCTGAAACTGCAGAACGCGGGGATCCTGGGGGCGTCCGGTGGCGACCATCTGGAAATCGGCCAAGGCGGCTTCATGATCCGCCATGGTTTGGAACACAAGGGCCCGAGCCAGGCGGGCGTGGTCGTCCCTTTCGTTCAGAGACACAGCCCGGTGGAGATCCTCTAGTCCGACCTGAGTGCGCCCCAGCTTCGCATAAAGCTGACCCCGTTGAGTCAATGTCCATCCGTCATCGGGATTCAGGTCCAATGCCCGGTCATAGGCGGCCAAAGCTTCATCGGTCCGTCCCAACGCCTCCAAGACATCGCCCCGCAAGGAGATAAGCCAGGGAGCGTCGGGAGACAAAGCCAGCGCTTCTTCGATGGCGGGGAGGGCCTCCTCGGGCCGCGCCAGCTCCAGCAGCAAGATGGTTCGCAGAGCCAGAAGCCAGGCCTGACCGGGAAAGCGGGCCAATGCATCTTCGACATCGGCCAGAGCCTCCTCCGGCTTGCCCAACCGACGTCGCGTTTCTCCACGCCAGCCCAGAGTCCAGGCGTTTTGAGCAAGGTTAAGTGTAAGGGCCGCGGTGAAGTGATTATGGGCGTCGATGAGTTCGTCGTTGCTCAGAGCGAGCCAGCCGCTCAGCGCGGCGATCCCATCGAGGTCGGCATCCTGCTCCAGAGCATGGCTGAAGTGGAGGCGGGCTTCATCGAAGTGAGACATGAGGAAATATGTGGCCCCATGCTGCCCCTTGGCCCAGGCCTGTTCGGGTGCGATCTGCACGGTGCGGGCGTAAGCCTCCAAAGCTGGCTCCATTTGCCCATCCGAACGGAGCAGCCAGGCGCGAAAGGCGTGAGCCTCGCCCAGGCGATGGGGCTCCAGCAAATCAGAGGCGATGAGCGCATCAATGAAGTCCAGCGCTGAAGTGAATTCCTGCGCGCTCAGCCCCTGTGCGGCGTCTAAAAGTCGCTGACCCCACGCCGCGACCTCTTTCCCTGCGCCATCCTCTCCCGCCCGAAGGAGCGTGCGAGCCAGGGTCCGCGCCCAGCCGGGGTTTAATTCAAGCAACAAAGGAGCCGCGTCCAAAGCCATGCCCAAAAAAGTGTCGGCATCCTGCAGGAGACGATACCCGAGATGCTCCAGCCAGAATTCGCGCCAGGCCAGGTCTGCCCACCGCTCCTCTCCTGCCAAGCCGAGGTCGTCGGCCTGGCGGCGCAGGCTGAGCGCCAGCTTTTCCAGGCCTGCTGCCATGATCTCAGGCTCCTTTTCGCGCCCCAACGCCAACAATGCCCGCCGCACCTGCTCGTGCATGCGCCAACCATTGGCCAAAGGCTGCACGATGGGTAGGGAAAGCGTCCAGTCGGTGAGAGGTGCGGCGTCTAGAGACTCGTTGAGAAGATGCGCCAGGCGCTCCCGGCTGAGCTTCTGGGGCAATGCGGCCAGCAATAAGGCTTGGGCCCGCGCATCATCCAGCGCTGTCAGCAGTTCGCCCACCGAGACGGCATCAACTCCCGTCTCCCTGCGCGCAGCGGCGCGAATTGCCAGCGCCAGAGGCGTTTCAGGTTCGGCGGGGGATTCGATCTTCTCAGGGCGATGACCGTTGTATGCGGCCAGAAAAGCGCGAGCGTCATCTTGCGGGAAGGGTTTGAGCGCGAAGTGCTCCATGAGTTCGGACAAGGGCGTCCAACGCTCCCTGTCCGGAGGTGCGGCCGCGGCCATCACCCACAGAGAATCCGCGGGCGCGTCCCCGAATTCGCCGCTGAGCAACCGATGAAGCCAGTCCTCCATCCAGCCTCCCGCCCGGTCCACGTCATCGAAGAACAGGGCCACGGGTTCGGTTTGCGCGATCTGGCGCAGGTCGGCCAGCCACAAGGGCGTGAGCGCGGCCACTGGATCGGCGATGAGCTGGAAGGTCGCTTCATCAGGCGCGAGATGGCGGGCAATCATGCCATCGGCATGGCGCTGCTGTTGGGCGAGCGCGTCCAGGTCCGGTTCGGCAACCAATCCCCAGCCTGAATGCCGCCACTGCCAGGTCACATTCCCATCCGCCAGGGCGTCACCCACGAAAAAGCGCACCCCCGAGCTGTGATCCAGATCCCGGGCGAGGGTGCGGCGATAGGCGCTATAGGTTTCATAGGCTGGCGTGAAGGATGGCATGGCCATCCCTTCCTGGGCCAGTTGGTGGGCGAGATGCACCATCACGGCCAAGGGGTCTTCGGCGTCGCCGTCATCCCAGAGGACGCGCGCAGCCGTCTCCAGCTGGGTGAGCCGCTGCAATCGGGCCATGAGCCAGGTCTTGCCCATGCCCGTTTCGCCAGAAATAACAATGATGAACCGGCGCTGGGGGTCATCCACAGGCAGCGCCAGATTGCGCCGAAAGCGGTCGATGTAAGGCGCACGACCGATAAACCCAGCGCCCTGACGACGTCGCAGAACGTCAAGCAGGGTCGCGTAAGGAGGTTGAATCGCGGTTATGGCGTTGTCGGGGGACATAAAAGCCTTCCTGCTGCGAACCGCACATCCGAAGATGCGGGGGGAACGCGGAACGGGGGGAGAACAGGAGGAAAGAAAACAGTCGGGGAATATAATTTTCGTCTACTAATCATGAATGAAAATCGGGAATTTGTCAAACGCGGGTTCAGGTGATGAATTAGACGAAACGCCAGGTCAATTGATATAATCGCCCGTGCTATGAACCGATCCGCACTGGCGTTAATCGCTGTCATTTTTTTGGGTGCAGTGGGCCTGCTTATCGCCCAGGCCGGGCATCCCCTGGCCCCCTCCGAGGATGCATATATCACCTTCCGCTACGCCCGCAATCTGGCCGAGGGTCACGGCATTGTGTGGAATGTGGGAGAGGACCCGGTGGAAGGGGGAACGGAATTTTTGTGGACAGTGATGCTGGCCGCAACGAACCGGCTCACGGGCCTTTCCATTGAGAATGCGGCCCGGGCGTTGAATCTGGTCGTGGGGTTGTTAGCCGTGCTGGCCCTGGCCCTGGCCTCCTTCTCCCTGAGCGGACGTCGTTTTCTGCCTGCGCTGTTCGCCACCCTGGCCTTCGCCGTGGGCCCCCTCAGCTACCACATCCGGGCGGGATTCGCCACGCCGCTGTTCACGCTGCTCCTGTTCCTGATGACGGTCATGGCTTATCTCGCGGTTTTCCCGGGCCAACGCGCCCGCGCGCGCGTCTGGTCTCTGAACCTGCTGCCTCTTGCCGGGCTGTTCCTGGGCCTCACCCGGCCTGAGGGCGCGCTTTTCGCTGGGATGGTCCTAGGCGCGGCATTCATCCTGCTGAATGGTCGGGGGC
>CAZDCN010000151.1:0-5695 GCA_964503945.1 uncultured Caldilineales bacterium | reverse complement strand
CAGCTCCGGGTGATCACGCGCAAACACGGAAAAGTTGCCCATGGCGTAACAGAAACATGATCTACGCAAATCCGCGTTGCGAAGCATCTGCGTTATCCGCGTTCCCATTTTCATCCTTGTCGGCGAGCCGCCGCTCATGGCGGCCCCTTCGGCTTGTCCACCTTCGGCGCCAGGTGCACATTTGCCTCTCTCGTTCCTCCTTGATAAAATCCTGTGCGTTGTGCAGTCATAGGCCCGTTGGTCGGCCTATGTTTTTTGGGCGTTGATGAAAGCGCTTTCACTAAAAATCTCATTCACTCAGTCGAGGAAACGCCATGAAAGCCCAACATCTCTCTCGCTTTTCGCTTCGTTTCTCCCTCGCCATGCTCATCCTCCTCGGATTGGGATTCCTGCTGTTCATTAACAGCGCCTTCGCCCAATCCCCCGGCATTCTGGCTTCTCAGACCCAGGCGGGAACGGACAATTTGCCCGCATGCACCGCGCCCGCCTGGGACCCGGACGCCGTCTATCTGGAGGGTGACGAGGTTTATCACAACGGCCACCAGTGGCGGGCCAAATGGTGGACCCAGGGCGAGGAGCCGGGGACCACGGGCGAGTGGGGCGTGTGGGAGGACCTGGGACCCTGCGATGCGTCGCAGGTCACGCCCACGCCCACGCCCATGACCGAGCCCCTGCCCGCGCCGCCATGGCCCGACGGGTTCTTCGCGCCTTATGTGGACGCCACTGGCTGGCCTACATTCTCCATCTACGACACCGCGCAGCAAGAGGGCTTCCTTTTCTACACCCTGGCCTTCATCGTCAACAGCAACAGCCAGACCTGCCAGGCCGCTTGGGGCGGTTATGATGACTACGTCATCGGCGATTACATGCTGGATGACATCAACGGCGTGCGTCAAATGGGCGGCGATGTCATGATCTCCTTCGGCGGCGCGGCCAATACGCCCCTGGCCGCGTCCTGCTCCGACGTCGCCTCCCTCCAGGCCCAATATCAGCGCGTCATCGACGCCTACGGCCTCACCCACATCGATTTCGACGTGGAGGGCGCGTGGGTGGCCGATGCCGCCTCCATCGCCCGTCGCTCCCAGGCCATCGCCGGGCTGCAGAGCGACGCCCAGCGCGCGGGCCGGGAACTGCAGGTGTGGTACACCCTGCCCGTCCTGCCCACGGGCCTCACCCAGGACGGCCTCAACGTGCTGCAATCCGCGCTGGATTCCGGCGTGGACATCGCGGGCGTGAACATCATGGCCATGGACTACGGCGACAACGCCGCGCCCAACCCCGACGGGCAGATGGGCGAATACGCCATCCAGGCCGCCCAAAACACCTTCGCCCAGCTCCAAACCCTGTATCAGGATAACGGCATCCCTAAATCCGACGCGGAGCTGTGGAAGATGATCGGGATCACGCCCATGATCGGGCTCAACGACGTCACCACCGAGACGTTTTATCAGCAGGACGCCCAGGAGGTGCTGGACTTCGCCCAGCAGCAGGCCATTGGGATGCTTTCCCAGTGGTCCGCGAATCGGGACAAGCAATGCGATGAGGGCGCGGTGACGTACGTGTCTCCTTCTTGCAGCAGCATCTTGCAAACGTCCTTCGAATTTGCCCACATTTTCGATTCGTTCACCGGCAGCGGCGGCGCGCCTGCACCCACGGCCACGCCCGCGGCAACCAACACCCCGGCGCCCAGCAACACCCCCACGTCTGCACCCACAGCCACCCCCACTCCGACCGCCACGCCCACCCTCGCGCCCACCAGCACCCCCGCGCCCGGCGTCTGCACCGCGCCCGCCTGGGACCCCAACGCGGTCTATGTGGCGGATGACGTGGTCTCCCACAACGACCATGAGTGGCGGGCCAAATGGTGGACCCAGGGCGAGGAGCCGGGGACCACGGGCGAGTATGGCGTGTGGGAGGATTTGGGGCCTTGTGACGCCGCCACCGCGACGCCCACACCCACGCCCACCCAGACGCCCACGCCGGGGCCCAGTCCCACCCCCACCGCCACCTTCACCCCCGGGCCTACGCCCACCCCCGGGCCAACCCCCGATCATGAAATCGTGGCCTACTTCACCCAATGGGGCATTTACGGTCGTCAGTACTTCGTCAAAAACATCGTGGAGAACGGCTCCGCGGACCAGCTCACCGTCATCAACTACGCGTTCGGTCACATCTACAACGGCGAGTGCGTCATGGTCACTCAAACCGGCGTCATGGACGCGTACGCGGACTACCAGAAGAGCTTCTCGGCCGCGGAGAGTGTGGACGGCGTGGCCGACTCCTGGGATCAACCCCTGCGGGGGAATTTCAACCAGCTCAAAAAGCTGAAGGAAATGTATCCCAACATCAAGGTGCTCATCTCCATCGGCGGCTGGACCTGGTCTGAGGGCTTTTCGGACGCGGCCCTCACGCCCGAATCCCGGGCCCGGGCCGTCTCCTCCTGCATCGACATCTACCTGCGGGGCAATCTGCCCGAGGTGGACAACGCGGGCGGGCCCGGCGCGGCCTTCGGCGTCTTCGACGGCATCGACATCGACTGGGAATATCCCGCGTCCCCCGCCAACGACGGCCATGTGTATCGTCCCGAAGACACCCAGAACTTCACCCTGCTGCTGGAGGAATTTCGTCGGCAGATGGACCAGTTGGAGAGGGAGACGGGGCGCGAGTATCTGCTCACCATCGCCGCGCCGGCGGGCGTCGACAAGTATGAGAAGATCGAGCTGGATAAGATCCATCCCTATCTCGATTGGATCAACCTGATGACCTACGACATGCACGGCGCCTGGGAGCAAACCACCAACCATCAGGCTCCCATCTATCACAACCCCAACGATCCTTCCGTTTACCCCGCCAGCGAGTATGCCATCGACAAGGCGGTGGGGGATTACCTGGCCGCGGGCATTCCCGCCAGCAAACTGCTCGTGGGCGTTCCCTTCTATGGCCGGGGCTGGAAGGGCGTCCCCAGCGTGAACAACGGCCTCTTCCAATCCGCCAGCGGCGCGGCCCCCGGCACATGGGAGGCGGGCATCGAAGACTACAAAGTCCTCAAGACCAAGGGCTATCCCCTTTATCGGGATGACGTGGCCAAAGCGGTGTGGCTTTACAACGGCGACGAATTCTGGTCTTTCGACGATCCGGGCATCATCGCGGAGAAGATGGCCTATGTGAAGAGCAAGGGCCTGCGAGGCGCCATGGCCTGGTCCCTGGACGGTGACGACGGCACGTTGATGACCGCTGTTTACGACGGATTGCGCTAACCTTCGCGTTCTCTCATTCCGCTTACGCATTCACCGGGCGGCTGTTTCAGACGGCCGCCCGGTTTGGTTTTTGCTTGATCCATCATTTTCGCGCCGACGACGCCAAAAAGGCCCGACGAGGTCGCCGGGCCCGGACCTGGGGTTCAATGGGGCGACAAGGCGGCGGCTATTGCATGACGCCCGCTTCTGCCAGGCGATGGTGAATGTCAACAAAAGCGTCGGCTTGCTCTTGTGTGAGCTCGCCCGACGTCACCAGCGCATCCAGCATGGCTTGCTGCATCTCCTCAGGATTGCCCATGAAACTTCGCAGCTCCTCCATGTGGGCTTCCTTGTAAGCTTCCAGCTTGTCATGCACCTGGGTGAAAAGGTCCGCCTCTTCCTGGGTGATGACGCCTTGTTCTACGGCTGTAGCCAGCATATCCGCGTGCATCTGCGCCTCGGCGTTGGGGTTCATGGCCTGGCCGCCCACATTCTGGCGGGGCTGCACCTGCCCCGATCCCAGGGCCCGTACGTAATTGATGACATCCCAGGCATCCTGCTCGCTGAGCGTCTCTTTGAACGCGGGCATGGCTGTGCCAAAGGGCGCGCCGCCCTCGCTGATGCGCCAGAAGAGATAGCTGTCGCTGAGCATCTGGCTGGAATGAGCGATGGGCGCGGGCGCGGGGTTGAGCCCCATGCCGGCGGGACCGTCGCCCATGCCGCCGTCCCCATGGCAGGTGGCGCACTGCTGGCCATAGATGGCCTCGCCTCGGGCCAGGGAGGCCTCATCCGCGGGAATGGGGTTCGTCTTGCCCTGATATGCGGCGGGGATGGGAGCCTGATGGCGTTCGCGCATGCCTGCGGGCGGGCCGCCCATGCCTCTACCTTTGCCCTTGCCTTGCCCCATGTCCTGACCATGATGGCCTTGGCCGTGCTCCTGCCCCATGGCGGGCGCGGGTTGCGCCGCGGCTGCCTCGACCGTGGCCGTGGGCGGGACGGGCGTGGGGGTTGGATCGGGCGCGGCCTGCGGCGCGTTGCATGCAGCAAAAAGGACGGCGGTCACGATGAGAAGTGCGGTTAGAATAAGGATCTGTCGGGTTTTCAATGGAACCTCCTCATAAGTATGATGTGGATTTGATGCGGAGGCATTCTAGCAAAAAAATGTGGAGAACTTGTGGAGATGGAGCGAGAATGCGCAGGTTTTCTAACCGATGATGCGACCGCATGGGCCATGTTTTCCAAAGCGCTTTTGGTGCGCGCAACCCATTTGAGTTGTGTGATGCTTTGTGCTATAGTTGGGAACCATACAATTGGATACTCTCGCCTGACAGATTTTTTTCTCGTTTGGGTGGCGTCGATGTCTGGATCGCGTCGCCCGCCATGTTTTTCAGGAGGATTCTCATGCGCGTCCGAACCCTTTTGGCCATTATCCTTCTCTCGCTTTTCTCGCTTTTCCTTGTTCAATGCGCATCTTCACCTCAGACAGGCGGAGGAGAAACCAAGACGCTGAAGATGGCGGCGATTTTCCCAGGGGTCATCACCGATTCGGATTACAACACGCTGGGATATTTGGGGCTGGAAGCGGTCAACAAAAAGCTCGGAATCGAGACCGCGTATTCGGAGAGTGTGGCTGTGCCCGATACGGAGCGGGTCATTCGGGAATACATCGATGGGGGATACAACATCATCTTCACCCACGGCGGCCAGTTCCTCAGCAAGACCGCGGAGCTGGCCAAACAGTTTCCCGATGTCTATTTCATCGGCGAGGGGGATGCCGCGGTGAAGGATCCGCCGTCCAACCTGTGGGTGATTGATCGCAATTTCCATGTGGGATTCTATGCCATCGGCGCGTTGGCCGGATTGCAGAGCCAAACAGGCAAGATCGGCTATCTGGGCGGTCTCACCCTGCCCTTCTCCTATGCAGAAGTGCATGCCATGCAACAGGCCATCGACGACTTGGGCCTGGATGTGAAGCTGACGCCGGTGTGGGTGGGCAACTTCAACGACCCCGCCAAGGCCCGGGAGCTGGCCGACGCCATGATCGCGGATGACAACGATGTGCTGGTGGGCAGCT
Organism: uncultured Caldilineales bacterium; assembly: GCA_964503945.1. Lineage (GTDB taxonomy): Bacteria > Chloroflexota > Anaerolineae > J102 > J102 > M2005. The sequence goes on along the minus strand of CAZDCN010000151.1, from coordinate 385 downwards.
TGAATCAGGGCATGTTGGGCGTTTTCGAAGCGGTGAAGGCCGCCCCCAAAACCGTTTGGGTGACAGCCAAATACACCGACAAATCCTCCTTCGCCCCTGACAACTATCTTACCTCCCTGCTTTACGATTTCGCAGGCCCGTTGACGGAGATCGTGTCCAAGATCCAGTCGGGCGAGAGCGGCGGCTATTATCCTCTGGGTTTCGACACAGGCGTTTCTCTGCAAGATCCGCAGCACGTCTCCGATGACGTTAAGAAACAGGTGGATCAGATCATCAAGGATCTGCAAAGCGGCAAGATCAAAGTGGAAAAGAACACCGAGCCCATCGAGTAACGCAATCGATGTGACCCCATCGTATCATGGGCAATACCGTTATCATCAGGGGG